>JAQWRQ010000024.1 GCA_029243595.1 Gammaproteobacteria bacterium
GCCGTCCATTTGTGCCGCACCTGTAATCATGTTCTTAACGTAGTCGGCGTGTCCTGGGCAGTCAACGTGTGCGTAGTGACGAGTTTCTGATTCGTATTCTACGTGTGACGTTGAGATAGTGATACCACGCTCTCTTTCTTCTGGCGCTTTATCAATATCAGCAAAGTCAGTTGCTTCACTACCGTTGGCTTCAGCCATTACTTTAGTGATGGCTGCTGTTAGAGTTGTTTTGCCATGGTCAACGTGACCAATTGTGCCGACGTTTACATGGGGTTTGGTTCTTTCAAATTTTTCTTTTGACATTTTATTTTCCTCTTTTCTTAGTTAGAACTATTTTAAATTTTACTGGAGCTCACCAGCGGATTTGAACCGCCGACCTCTTCCTTACCAAGGAAGTGCTCTACCGACTGAGCTAGGTGAGCACAACCTCTTCCACATGGAGCGGGTGACGAGAATCGAACTCGTCTCATTGGCTTGGAAGGCCAAGGTAATACCAATATACGACACCCGCAAATCCTATTTTACTATTTTGGTGGAGAGAGAAGGATTCGAACCTTCGAAGCCAGAGGCGATGGATTTACAATCCACATACTTTAACCACTCGTAAATCTCTCCAAAAACAATCGGCCATTATCCCATAACTATTCTTGATTAACAAGCCGATTTTGATAGTTTTTTTTGTATTGAAATTAAGGGGTGTTATAGCGAGAATTAAAGCCTAGAAACGCCGCTTGAAACTGCAGCATCAAATACTGCTTTTGGCACCACGTCGATCAGTCTTTTATCAAACGGTTTAGGAATAATGTAGTCTTTGCCAAAGCTGATAGAATCAGCATTATAAGCATCTAACACATCTTGAGGAACCTCTAATTTTGCCAAATCTTTAAGTGCATGTACGGCGGCAATTTTCATCTCCACGTTAATTTCACTGGCCTTAGCATCTAACGCACCTCTGAAAATAAATGGAAAACCAAGTACGTTATTGACTTGATTTGGATAATCGCTTCGACCTGTTGCCATGATCAAATCATCACGTGCCGCATTGGCATCTGCAGGTGAGATTTCAGGATCAGGGTTTGATAAAGCAAACACAATCGGATTATCTGCCATAGATTTCACCATGTCTTGGGAAACTAAATTAGCCGATGCTACGCCCACAAATACATCGCAACCCTCCATAGCGTCTGCCAATGTTTGCTTGTCGGTTATTGCTGCGTAATCTGCTTTTTCTTTGCTTAAATTTTCTCTACTTGTGTTGATCACTCCTTTAGAGTCTACCAATAAAATATTAGATTTTTTAAAACCAAGTTCGCACAACAAATCAAGTGTGGCAATACCTGCCGCACCCGCACCCAAACAAGTTAGTGTTGCACTCTCGGGTGTTTTCCCTTGAATCTCAAGCGCGTTTAAAAGTCCTGCTGCAATAATGATTGCCGTACCATGTTGGTCATCATGAAACACCGGGATATCTAGCTGCTCAATCAAGCGCTGTTCAATCTCAAAACAACGCGGAGCGGAGATATCTTCTAAGTTAATGCCACCAAAAGTTGGCGCGATATTTTTAACCGTTTGTATAAATTCCTCAACCTCTTGGGTGTCGACCTCAATATTAAAGACATCAATATCGGCAAACTGCTTAAACAAAACACCCTTACCCTCCATCACAGGTTTGGCCGCCAATGGGCCAACATTTCCCAACCCTAAAACCGCAGATCCATCAGTAATCACAGCCACTAAATTACCCTTAATGGTGTAGTCATAAACCTTAGATTCATCTTTGGCGATTTCTCTAACGGGTGCTGCCACACCAGGCGTATAAGCCAATGACAAATCATGGTGAGAATCCAACGCCTTATGTGAAGAAACAAAGATTTTTCCTGGGCGTTCGCCCTTGTGATAATCAAGCGCTAATTTGTGGAATTCTTCACTCATTTTGGGTTAATATTGTTAGTATGATAAAGAATCATATTATATAAGCATTCATTAGGGGTGGCTATGGTTAATAAAATCAGTATTGTTGGCGCTGGGCGAGTTGGTGAAAGTGCCGCTCAAATGCTCGCCATTCAAAAACTGGCTGAGCAAATTGTACTCATTGATCTTGATGAGCAATACGCCAAAGGTGTGGCGCTTGATATCCAAGAAACCTCCCCTGTTTACCATTTTGACGCCGAACTTATAGGTGCGAGCGATATAGCTAATATTAAAGACTCTAATATTGTTATTATCACCGCTGGCATGCCGCGCAAACCAGGCATGGATCGAGCCGATGTATTAGCGATCAATCTTAAAATTATTGACGAAATTATGGATGGCATTATCAAGCATGCGCCAGATGCTTATGTGATTGTAGTCTCGAACCCTGTTGACGTGCTAACCTACTATGCTAATCAAAAAGCCAACTGGCCACGTAATAGAATCATGGGGCAAGCAGGAATTTTAGATTCTATGAGGATGTCAAGCTTTATTGCCATGGAAACTGATTATTCTATTAACGATATTCAAGCTATGGTACTCGGTGGGCATGGTGACACTATGGTGCCTTTACCAAGATTTACCACGGTTAGCGGCATTTCAATTGAGCATTTGCTAGACCAGAAAACCATTAGTAACATCATTCAACGCACCCGTGATGGCGGTGCAGAGATTCTTAATCTTAAGCAAAAATCCAGCGCTTATGACGCCCCAGGTGCTGCGGTGACAATAATGGTGGAATCCATAGTGCACAACAAACGCCGCCTATTGCCGTGCATTACTATGCTTGAGGGAGAATATGGCCAGAATGATGTCGCCATTGGTGTGCCAGTTGTATTAGGTGAAAACGGTGTGGAGAAAATTGTTGAGTTAGACTTTAACACTGATGAACAACAAGCTTTTAACACTTCTGCCGAAGTCATTAAAGGCTTGATTGCAGAAATCTAGGGAAGAGTCTAAAGTAAAGGGTTGCGCGACCCTACCGCTTGTTCAATGGATGAAAATCCGTCTTTTTTAAGCAGATCAACCAAACCGCGATTAATCTCACCAATCACTTGTGGCCCTTCAAAAATCATACCGGTAATCAGTTCAATCAAATTGGCGCCAGAGGTAATTTTCTCGTAAGCATCATCCGCACTAAACACACCGCCCACGCCAATAATGGTAATCTTACCACGCGTTCTTTGATAAACATGGCGTACAACTTTAGTTGAAATACGTTGCACTGGCAAACCACTAAGTGCACCCTTATCAAAAGTTAACTCTTCTTTAAGGTATTCGTTATTCATTGACGGCTTGGTTAGGTTGGTTAATACCAGTCCATCAATCTTATGCTTTAAACAAGTATCAACAATGGTATTAATTTCACCCTCTTCTAGATCCGCCGCCATCTTCACATACACAGGCTTAGTCTCTTGTTTAACTTGGTCCAGTGCGTCAAGCAATGTGTTTAAATTTTTCTTATCGACAAATGGCTCGCCATCTTGTGTATTTGGACAAGAAATATTAATCGTATAGTAATGACCAATATCAGTAAATGCATTGACTGTTTTTAAATAATCGTCAATCGAATCTTGCAAATCAAAATCAGCAAAATTGTTGGTTTTAGCAGCACTAATGCCAATTGGGATTTTAAATTTTTTGTCTTTTAGTCGCTTGGCAATCGCCTGGGCACCTTGATTATTAAGCCCATACCACACTAAGATTGATTTAGACTTTACCAAACGAAATAAACGCCTACCAACCCCTGGGTTGCCTGGGCATACATCACCAGTGAAAGAACCCAGCTCAGCAAAACCAAACCCCATTAGTGGGTAGGCATCAGTAAGCTCACCATCTTTATCAAAACCTGCTGAAAGGCCAATTGGGTTATCGTATTTAACGCCGTCAACGGTAGTGTTTAGGCTCTTGTGCTGGTAATAAAATAAAACTCTTAAGATTGACCTGCCAAGAAAATTAGAAGCAAGTAATAGTCCAACTTTCTTGAGCTTATTATGCGCTTCTTCCCCTGACCACAAAAAAATCAATGGACGTATAGCCCGATAAAACCAGTAATTGATCTGACCTCTTAATACGTAAATCAATTTCATATTACTTCCCCGGAATCAATCTTTTATAACTATCATCATATCAAATAACGCTTTACACGGTTGGCTTATTCAAAAATTCATCAATTTTGAAAATTTCCCAAATTTTTCACCTTAAATAATGCCCCTCTTATTAAGAGAACAATAAATCCAATATTTTTGACAAAAACACCGTTTTAAAGGCTTAAGGCAGGTATTTTTACCCCTTTGTAACTCTCAAAACCCTTGCTATATAGCGTTTTTATGGTTATTTTTATTATTTCCTAATTTTTTAAACAAAAGTGGTTGTAAGTGGACTAAAGTGGTATAAAATGTACTTTATTGACTTGAGGAGTTAATAATTATTCAACATTAAAGGGGAAGAAAATGGAAGCAACTTTACACACAATTATTTACGCATCATCAGCAGTTATCTTAGCAATCAGCTTTGTTGCCGTTGCTTAATAAACAAAAAATCTTGGGGAAGAGGCAATGTTCAGGGGGGTTCACAGTTTAGCTATTGACGCAAAAGGAAGATTGAAAATTCCAACGCGTCATCAAGCGCAAATCGATAAGGCTTGCGCAGGCCAAATGGTACTCAGTATTCACCCGGACGACAACTGTTTGCTACTCTACCCTTTGGGTGATTGGCAAAATCTTGAGCGAAAAGTAAGTGCATTACCTTCGCTTAACATCCATACAAAACGCTTAAAACGTAAACTCATTGGTCACGCAACTGATTGCGAGCTTGATAAAGCTTCTCGCATTCTAATCCCTGCAACCTTGAGAGAATACGCCGAACTTGATAAAAAACTAATTCTTAGCGGACAAGGTAACAACTTCGAATTGTGGGATGAAGATGCTTGGCATGAGCAAATTGAAAACCTTGACTCGCTCAGCAGGCAAGAAGAAGTCCCACCAGAGATTACCCAATTATCACTATGACCTCTAATCATCACCAATCAGTGATGTTTACCGAGTCAATCGATGTACTCAACATAAAAATAGGCGGTATCTACATTGACGCAACCTTTGGCCGAGGTGGGCACACACAAGGTATCTTAGACAGGCTAGACAAATCAGGCTCAGTCATCGCTTTTGATCAAGACATTCACGCTGTTGAATTCGCTAAAGAAAATTTTAATGACGAACGCCTTACTGTTATTCACAGTGCTTTCACCCATATGGAAGAAATATTAAGCGAAAGAAATTTATCTGGAAAAATCGACGGCATCTTAATGGACTTAGGTGTGTCATCTCCACAGCTAGATAATGCTGATCGGGGGTTTAGTTTTAACACTGATGGCCCACTTGACATGCGTATGGACCAAACCAGTGGCATAAGTGCGGCGCAATGGTTAGAAAATGCCGATGCAGTTGAGATTGCTAATGTGATTTATGAGTTTGGTGAAGAGAAAAAATCTCGCCACATTGCCAGTGCAATTAAACGCTATCAGCAAGATAAAGCCATTACCACCACTTTGCAATTAGCCAATATTATTGCCGGTGTTGTCAGAACCAAAAAAAACAAGCACCCTGCTACTCGCTCATTTCAAGCCATTCGTATTTTTATTAACCAAGAATTAAAGCAACTGGCTGAAACGTTAGATCAAAGTATTAATTTGTTAGCACCCGAAGGGCGGCTTAGTATTATTAGTTTTCACTCTATCGAAGATCGAATTGTTAAGCAATTTATTCAAAAGCACTCTAAGCAAAAGCAATTACCTAAAGGGTTGCCGGTGATGAATATCGAGCTTGAGCAAACTCTATTTAAAAATTTAGGCAAACAGTTTGCCAGTAAAGATGAAGTAAAAAACAACAAGCGCTCAAGAAGTGCAATATTAAGAGTTGCGCAGCGCACCGCGCTAAAGGCGGAAGAATGTTAAGCCAGCCCCTCAATATAACCAAGATCAATATTGCGTTAGGCCTGATAGTGGTGATTTTATCCTTTTATACGATTGTTTGGCATCATCAAAATTACCTTTTATATAAAGAATACCAAGTGGTGCAAAAACAAAATCAAAAAATAATGGCCATGAGAAAACAACTACTAAGCGAGTATTCGGAAAAAATTAGTGGCGCTGAAATTAAGAAAAAAGCCTTAGATATTTTACAAATGAAGTCTGTTGATCCAGCTAAAGTTCGGGCGGTACTATTATGACAAACAAATATTCTAAAACAATAACCCCTTCAAGAGTGCAGAATTATTGGCATCGCCAAGGTGTGATTAAATATTTCTTCGTGTTGTTTTTACTTGGGTTTGGCTTTAGGATTGTTACTATTAATCAACTTACCGTCAATCAACTTAATGCGGCCCCTATCAGCCTTCAAGAAAAGGTCAGAATACAGGCTGATAATAGCAACAAAGTTAGGGTGAAAGCGCGTCGTGGTGATATCTTAGACCGGAATGGTGACATCTTGGCTTCTAGCCGTATTTTAAAAATAGTAAATTTAGACCCAACTCAAGTACAACCCGAGTTCATTCCGAAGTTAGCTGAAGCGCTTATGATGCCTGAAGATGAGCTGCGTGTGGATATAAAAAAGAAACTCAGTAAACATGCAGGAAGAAAAGAGCTAATTATTAAAAAAAATCTAAAACTGACTAGTCCAATTCTAGCAAATCTTAAAAACCTTGAAACAATTAAACTGAAAGTTTGCACTACAAAACAAAAAATAATATCTGAAAGCTTGCTGAACCAGGCATTAGAAATGATCGGTCTTAAAGAAAATAAGCCGATTTATGTTTCTTATGAGGATTGCAACAAAAGAAAGATAAGTGGCGTAGCTTTGCAAACTGAGATGCAGCGCTACTATCCAAAATCTGCCTCATTATCTCCTTTACTTGGAAGGGTGAACCATGACAAACAAGGTGTTTCTGGTATTGAAGGCGATTTTAATCATACTCTAGCGGGGAAAAATGGATTGACACAACTTAGTTATGAAAAAAAATCTCAAGGGTCTTATTTCAATCCCATGACTATTAACCCATTGAAACATGGTCAAGATATTAAGTTAACAATAGATGCAAATATCCAATTTCATGCCTATGCTGCGATTAAAAAATCGGTTGAATTTCATGATGCAAACTCTGGCTCTGCTATCATCTTGGCGCCAAATGGTGAGGTCTTGGCTATGGCTAACTATCCGGCTGATGACCCAAATGACAAAACCATATACAATATACAAGGTAATCGCAATCGAGTGCTTTTAGATAAAGTTGATCCCGGCTCAACCATGAAGCCATTCACCATGCTTTTGGCGCTCGATAAAAATAAAATAACCGCCACAGAAGACGAGTTGATTGATGTTAGTAAATCTATTGGACATGTTAAAACCAACAGAGATGTAAGAAGGCATGGTAGTGCCATTACTGTTAAGAAAATCTTAGAGAAATCACACAATCTAGGCACAGTTAATGTCTCTGAAAGACTCGATAAAGAAGATGTATACAACACCTGGAACAAGCTTGGTTTTGGGCAACCACTTGGCTTAATACCAAGTATTGAAATCTCTGGATCATTGAGGCATTTTGACTCTTGGGCGCTTTCAGACAAACGCTCATTGTCTTATGGCTATGGCCCCATGGAGGCTAACCTGGCGCAACTGGCTAGGGCTTATTTAGTGTTTGCCAATGACGGTGCTATCCCGCCTTTAAAACTCACCAAGGGGGTTAATATAGACGATAGCATGACACCAATCTTTAGTAAAGATTCCACTCACAAAATTGCCAACATACTTGATTCTGTTGCCTCATGGGATGGCTCTGGCTATCGAGCCCGAATCAAAGGTTATGATGTGGCAGGCAAAACCGGTACGGCTGAAAAAATAATTAATGGAAGATATAACAAGAAAGGCATTAACAGAACATTTTTTACCGGATTTACCCCAGTTAAAAACCCAAAATACATTATGGCAGTTATGCTTGATTATCCAAAAAAATGCTACAACCATTACCGCCCAGACGAGTTAAATAAGTGTGGTGGCGGAAATTCTGCAGCAATGACGTTTAAAAATGCAATGGAGAACATCTTAACCGCTGATCAGTCTATCAAGTTGCTGGCAAAAAACTAGTTCTTCTTTCCTCTTCTTGCTTGTAGGCTTTTTACGTACTCTTGTTCGTCTTTAATGAGTAAAGATTGCGTCTTTTTTTGCTGCTCTTCTACTTTTAGTAACGCATCTAAAAACTCATTTTTAGCTTCATTTTCGCTTAAGAAAGGCACTAAAGCACATAACTCTTGCAATCGATTATAAAAGCCAGTCTTAGCCTTAAAAGGCTTGAGTAACTCTTCTTGTGAAACGCCCTCTACCATTTCAGCAGAGTGCACCAAATCTAACAATGTTGTGAATTCTTTGTCCCTTTCTTTAAACGCCCTAACCCTAACTTCAACCGTATCATTGTCATGCGCAATCGATGGATAGTTAAGCAATAAACTGATCATTCTAGACATGAGTGCTTTAACAGTGCTATTTTCTTTAGGTGTTGGACTTGGGGGTTGATAATCATCTGAAAAATCTGAAAAATCAGGTATTGGCGGTTCATCATCGACAGCTAGAGTTGGGATTGGATCAATGGATGTTGATATCACCTGCTCAGCTTGTTGCTTAAAAATAGTTTGAACTTGCTCAACACTTTGCCCAACTACTTGGGCAACGCCGTCAATTAACTGTTGTTGGTAAATTTCATAATTCACTTGATTAATCAATACTGAGACTTTTTCTAAAAACAAAGTCTTGCCTTCGATGGTGTCAAAATCTACCTCAGACTTTACATGGTTAAACAAAAACTTTGACAATGTCTGGGCCTTCTCAATGCGTATTTCAAAAGCCTTAGTAGATTCTTTTTTGACCAAGGTGTCTGGATCTTCTCCATCAGGTAAGAATAAAAACTTAACTATCAAGCCAGCTTTAATTATTGGCAAAGTTACCTTTAAAGCCTTCCAAGCAGCGGCCCGACCTGCATTATCACCATCAAAACAAAAAACAATGGTGTTGGTGGCACGCGCCAGTATTTGTAAATGTTCTGGAGTCGTAGCTGTGCCCAGCGTAGCAACAACTTTGGTAAAGCCCGCTTGGTGAAGCGCCACCACATCCATATAACCTTCAACCACCAAAACATAATCCATGGTGCGGGAAAATTTCCGCGCATGGTAAAGCCCATAAAGCTCTCTTGATTTAGAAAATATTGGACTTTCTGAAGAGTTTAAATATTTAGCCTTGGCTTTATTGTCAAACGCCCTACCACCAAAAGCAATAACATTGCCCTTAGTATTATGAATAGGAAACATTAAACGATCACGAAAAAAATCATAGTCGCCGTATTCACCTGTTTTAATCAAACCTAAAGATTTTAAATCTGTACTTGCTTGTTCGTCTTTTTCAAATGCAAGCAGTAGGTCATTATTACTTGGTGGTGCAAAGCCTAATTCAAAACGTTTAGCGATCTCACCACTAATACCTCGATTTTTGGCGTAACTCACTGCTTTTTCTTTTGCTGGAGAGCTGCGGAGCTGCTGAATATAGAATGCACTTACCTTTTGAGATAAGTCTCGATAACGCTCTAAACGTGGGTCAACTGGCTTGGTATTGCTATCGTACTCAATTTTTAAACCGAATTCATTGGCAATCGCCTCAATCGCTTCAACAAAGCTCAGGTTGTCAATTTTTTGTACAAAACTAATCGCGCCACCGCTCTCACCACACTTAAAACAGTGATAAAATTGCTTGTGACTACTAACAGCAAAGTTACGATTTTTACCACCATGAAAAGGACAAGGTGCGCGATAATCGCTGCCTGTTTTTTTGAGCGATAAGCGTTTAGAGATCAAATCAACAATGTCGATTTGATTGGGTAAGTCGTCAATAAAGCTTTGACTAATATAAGGCATAAACAGTATTTTAATGAATAAACAAAATTTTTATCATCCTAAATTTATACCAACTTGGATTTTGATCGGGTTTATGAAATTAGGCGCCAAATTGCCTCTTACTGCGCAGGTGTTTATAGGTATTGGTATTGGACGGTTGCTTTATCCGTTACTTTCTCGATTTAGGAAAATTGCATTTATTAATATTGCTCGCTGCTTTCCCGATAAAAGTTCAATTGAAGTGGAAGACTTAGCAAGGCAAAACTTTGAGGCGATCGGAATTTCACTTTTTGAAACTGCCAACGCTTACTTTGGTAAGGATGACAAAATACAAAAGCTCATCACCATTCATAACGAACATTATTTAATCGATGCATTAAATAAAAAACAAGGGGTTATTATACTTGCTGCTCATTTTATGCCGCTAATGCTGGGTTCAAGAGCATTGCTCTTAAAACACAAGATTGCCAATATTTATCGCCCACAAAATAACCCTTTGTTTGACGAAGTAATGCGCAAAGGTTTTGTTGATAATGGCGCCACTATGATTAAAACCAAAGATACACGCACTATGATGAAAGCAATAAAAAGTGGCCTGCCTATTTGGTATGCGCCTGATCAAGATTTGGGCGAAAAAAACTCTGTCTTTGCACCTTTTTTCAATATTCAAACTGCCACTATCGCTGCAACAGCGCGTTTGGCAAAAACACCAAATACAGCGGTCATCCCTTATTTCTTCATCCGTACCGATAAAGGCTACACCATGAGTTTTGATGCACCATTAACCAACTATCCGAGTGACGATGCAATTAATGATGCCACTAAAACCAATCAAATTTTGCACGACCAAATTCTCAAAGCGCCTGAGCAATATTTATGGATACACAAGCGCTTTAAAACTAGGCCAAAAGGTGAGGCGTATTTTTATTAATTTTTTACTCAAGCTATAGAATCAAAAAAATAATTAGCGTATAATTAACCCTTTAAAAAATTTGATTCACTATTATTTATACTCATTATGTCAATTGATACACAAGCTATTATTAAAGAATACCAACAAGAAGCTAACGATACTGGTTCAACTAACGTGCAAGTCGCATTATTAACTGCGCGTATTAAGCATTTAACTGAGCATTTTAAAACTCACAAAAAAGATCATCACTCAAGAAGAGGTCTTTTACGTTTAGTTTCTCAACGTAAAAAATTACTTGCCTACCTTAGAGGTAGTGATGTAACTGCATACTCTGACTTAATCGGACGACTAGGTCTTAGAAAGTAATTTTATTACTTTGATAAAAAAAGCCCCTTTTGGGGCTTTTTTTGTTTCTACGACAATGCTTTAGTTAAAATACCTCTTTATGGAACTCTCACCCACTTATCAAAAAATTGAAGACTTAGCTCAGCGCTCTTTAGCACTGTCTGTTCATCTTGATCTTGAGGAGAAGCAAGGGCGCCTAGAAGAAGTATTGCTAGAAATGGAAAATCCAGATATCTGGTCTAACCCTGAGCAAGCACAAGCACTTGGGCAAGAAAAGTCAAAACTGGAATTTGTTTGCCAAACATTTATTGAAGCAGATGCCATATTATCAGACGCCAAAGAGCTCTTAGACATGGCACAATCAGAAAATGACGAAGACACTGCTGATAGCGTTATTGAGGATTTAAACAAAATTGAATCTTCAATTGCAAGACTAGAATTTGAACGCATGTTCAACGGCGATCTGGATGCCAATTCTGCTTATCTAGACATTCAATCAGGTTCCGGTGGTACTGAGGCGCAAGATTGGGCTGAGATGATCTTAAGGATGTATTTACGCTGGGGTGAAAAACACAACTTCAAAGTTAAGCTTATGGAGGTATCAGCAGGTGAAGTTGCTGGTATTAAATCAGCCACCATTCACTTTGATGGTGAGTATGCTTTTGGTTGGTTGCGTAGTGAAATCGGCATTCATCGTTTGGTTAGAAAATCACCTTTTAACGCGAATGGCAAACGCCATACCTCCTTCTCATCTGTCTTTGTTTCCCCTGAAGTGGACGATAATATCGATATTGAGATTAACAAAGCCGATATCCGTATTGACACCTATCGTGCCAGTGGCGCCGGCGGACAACACGTAAACAAAACAGACTCGGCAGTTCGTATTACCCACCTACCCACTAACACTGCTGTACAGTGTCAAGATGGCCGATCACAACACGCCAACAAAGATCAGGCAATGAAGCAATTAAAATCAAAACTCTATGAGTTAGAAATGCAAAAACGTAATAGTGAAAACCAAGAATTAGAAGATGCCAAATCCGACATCGGCTGGGGGCATCAAATTCGCTCTTACGTACTTGATCAATCACGTATCAAAGATTTACGCACTGGAGTAGAATCATCCAATACCCAAGATGTATTAGATGGTAATTTAGACAAATTTATTGAGGCCAGTCTTAAAGCTGGCTACTAGGAGATCTCTTATGACAATACATTATGACATGATAGCCATTGGCGCTGGAAGTGGCGGATTATCAGCAGTAGAACGCGCTTCAGAATATGGTAAAAAATGCGCGGTGATTGAAGTCAAAACCATTGGTGGTACTTGTGTTAATGTTGGCTGTGTACCTAAAAAAGTCATGTGGTTTGCTGCCAATACTGCAACACAAATCAATAGCGCCAAAGGCTTTGGCTTTGATGTTGAGATGAAAAATTTCTCATGGAAAAAGCTAAAAGAAGGCAGGGACAACTATATTAAAGGTATCACTAATTGGTACGATGGCTACTTAGAAGACTTAGGTATTGACTATATTCACGGCTTTGGAAAGTTAGTTGATAAAAATTCAGTTTCAGTTAATGGGGAAACTTACACCGCCGATCATATTGTACTATCCCCTGGTGGCGAGCCCGCAGTACCACATATTGAAGGCGCACAACACGGTATCACTTCAGATGGTTTTTTTGAATTAGAAGGCCTACCAAAAAAAGTAGCGGTAATTGGTGGCGGTTATATTGGTGTAGAACTTGCAGGCGTACTTAATGCATTAGGTTCAAAAGTAGAAATTTTTGGTAGAGCTGATAAATTGTTACGTGGTTTCGATTCAATCATTCAAGATGCCTTAGATAAAGACTATACAGCACACGGTATTACCATCCACCACAGCGCTCAAATCGACAAAGTAACAGAAGACAAAACTATTTTTACCAATAAAGGCGAGTTTTCAGGCTTTGATCAAATCATTTGGGCTGTGGGTAGAAACCCAATGACCCAGCACCTTGGTTTAGAAAATGCAGGCGTTGAGTGCGATCAGCGTGGCTTTATTCCAACTGATAAATTTCAAGTAACTAATATTGATAATATCTTTGCACTCGGTGATGCCACTGGTAGAGCACCACTCACACCTGTGGCAATTGCCGCTGGCAGAAGACTATCTGATCGTCTTTACAATGACATGACTGGTCGTCATCTTGATTACAACAACATTGCCACTGTAGTTTTCTCTCATCCGCCGATTGGTACGATTGGGCTCACTGAAAATGAGGCTAATGAAAAGTTTGATAAAGTCAAAATCTACAAATCAGAATTCACGCCAATGGCAGACGCTCTGCTAGATCACAAAACCACGACAGCTCTTAAGTTGGTTTGTGAGGGTGATGATGAAAAAGTTGTAGGTTGTCACATTATGGGTCATGGTGCTGATGAAATGCTACAAGGCTTTGCTGTGGCGATTAAGATGGGAGCGACTAAAAAGCAACTTGATGATACGATAGCGATTCACCCTTCTAGCGCAGAAGAGTTAGTCACTTTAAGATAATTAACGGCGATTGATCTTACGCCATTTATACGGCTCAATCGGCGGGGTGTGAAAACCCCAAAAACCTAACTTCTCTGCTTTGGCAATTTCCCCTCCTTCTCGATAAACGTCTTTGTAAGAATACGCCATACCCGCCTCTATCATAAGCTGAGCAATATCAACATCACCCTTATACACACGCACTAAAATTCGCTGATAATGATCAACACCAACAGGCTCAATTAATAATTTTCCTGGTAGGTTTTTTAGTGCTTGCTTTAAATAATCTTTAGCCAATCGACCACAATCAATGGTTTTGAGTTTTGTTTCTCGACATTTTTGCCTAATCTCAGGTGTGTCAATGCCTGCAAGACGCATTTGCATGCTAATGCTATCACCATCAACAATGTACAAAGTCCGATCACTTTCTAATGTAAAGTTATCAACCTTAGCAAAGGCGTTAATAGCAACTAAAAAGCACAAGATAAATAATTTCATGTGAGTAAATACTAGCGGTAAAATCAATTATTTTATATTAACACACTAGTAAACACGTGAGCGCACTAGAACAAACACAATTTGACTCTCAAGGCCTAATACCTGCAATCGCCCAAGATTTTGAAACAGGGGAAATCCTGATGTTTGCGTGGATGAACAAAGAGTCATTAGCACTCACGATTGAAAAGCAACAAGCGGTTTATTATTCTCGCTCTAGAAAAAAACTATGGTTTAAAGGCGAGGAGTCAGGGCACACACAATTAATCAAAGAAATCTATACAGATTGTGATAATGATGTTATCCTGCTCAAAGTAGAGCAAATAGGTGGTATCGCTTGTCACACTGGAAGAAAATCTTGTTTTTTTCAAAAATTAGACAAGAGTGATTGGCTGAGTGTTGCAGATGTATTAAAAGACCCGAAAGATATTTATGGATGATATTCTAAAACAATTAGAACAAGTACTTGAAGATCGTAAATCTGCCAAGGCAGATGAATCTTACGTGTCTTCTTTGTATGCAAAAGGCTTAGACGAAATCTTAAAAAAAATCGGTGAAGAATCTGCCGAAGTCATTATGGCGGCTAAAGATGGCGAACAAGATAAGATCATCTATGAAGTAGCTGACTTGTGGTTTCACACACTGGTATTGCTACGACACAAAGACATAGAAATCGATAAAATACAAGATGAATTATCATCACGATTTGGCTTATCGGGACTGACAGAAAAAGCCAATAGAACTAACTAAACAACAGGAGAAAGAAACATGATGCCAGGACCATTTGAACTGATTATTATTCTAGTCATTGTATTACTACTTTTTGGTGGTAAGCGCTTAAAAAATATTGGTGGTGACCTTGGTGGTGCCATTAAAGGATTTAAGAAGTCAATGAAAGAAGGTGAGAACGATAAAATCGACAGTAAAGACGATATCATTGAAGCTAAAGTCGTTAAAGAAGACAAAAAAGCAAAAAAATAAACCATGTTTGATATTGGCTTTTGGGAATTTGCCTTAATTGGTGTCATTACTTTAATTGTAGTGGGCCCAGAAAGAATGCCGGCGATCGCTCGAAAGGCTGGCCAGTATGCTGGTAAGGCTAAAAAATTCATCGCTAAAATTCAAGAAGACATTGGTGATGAGTTTGAGGCTGATAAACTCAAAGAACACTTAAATTTAGAAGATAAAGACTCTAATATCGTTGAAATTTTTGAAGAAACCAAAGACTCTCTAAATAAAATCAAGAAAGACGTTGATAGTAAAGACTCATGACTGAGCAGCACACTAAAAAAGAAATGACATTTGTTCAGCATCTGGTTGAATTGCGTGACAAGCTATTGCATTCAGTCATTGCTATTCTATTAATATTCATTGGTATTTTCCCATTTGCTAATGAAGTTTACGGATTTATTGCAGCACCCATTATCAACGTCTTACCAACTGATACCAATATTATTGCAATTGGTGTTATATCTCCATTTTTAACACCGCTAAAAATGGCATTAATTTTTGCTGTGTATGCTGCAATGCCTTATCTACTTTATCAGATTTGGTCTTTTATTGCACCTGCCCTATACAAACATGAAAAACAAATGATTGTGCCTTTAATAGTGTCATCTACTATCTTATTCTACGCAGGAATACTGTTTTCGTTCTACGTTGTTTTTCCCGTTATTTTTGGATTCTTGTCTAGCATTGGACCAAGTGTTGTTGATTTCACCCCAGACATTCAATACTACTTAGACTTTGTACTTAAAGTGTCTTTTGCTTTTGGTATAGCTTTTGAAGTGCCGATTGCCACCATCTTACTGATTATGTTTGGCGTTACAACGGTTGAAAACCTTAAGAAAAATCGCCCTTATGTCATCATTGGTGCTTTTGTGCTTGGCATGCTACTGACACCGCCAGATATTATTTCACAGACTTTAATTGCCATTCCAATGTGGTTGTTATTTGAAGCGGGGCTTATCTTTGCACCGATGTTTCAACGTAAAACACCTGAACAACCTACTGACAATGACGACAATCCTGACGATTCATCAAAATCAAAAAAAGAAGAAGATAGTAAGGATGAAGAAGAAAATTGGAGTGACGACGATTTAGACGCCGAAATGGATAAGATTGACGAAGACTTTAAAAAGTTAGAAAAAGACTAGATCAGTCGAGCAATTCAAAAGCGTTAATTACGCTTTCAGCCACATCAACAATACGCTTATTTTTATCCATTGCCATCTTGCGCAAAGATTGATATGCATCATCTTCATTAATGTCTTTATGCTTCATTAGTAAGCCTTTGGCTTTTTCTACTGCTTTACGTTCTGAAAGCTGACTGCGTGTTGCATCAAGCTCATCTTTAAGTGCTTGGAATTCACGAAAACGCGCCATAGCCACATCAATAATTGGCTGAACGCGATTCTCTTCAAGGCCATCAACAATATAAGCATTAACACCTGACTTAATCGCTGAACTAGCCATTTCAGAGTTAGACTCTTCGGTAAACATGACAATCGGCTTAGGCTTGGTTTTATTAACATCGGTTAAGTTTGCAAAGACCTCATCATCTGGAATATCGGCATTTACAATAACCACATCCGCATGGGACATTTCATTGCTGTCTTGTAGATTGGAACTGTTATCCATACGACAAATTACTTCATGCCCCTTATCTTGCAAGGCGCGACGTAGTATCGCTGAACGACCGGTGTTTTCATCAACTAAGATGATTTTTAGTGCTGTATTCATGGGCAAGAAATTATACCCCAAATCACACTATGACGTCATACACGATTTAAAAATCGCCCTATGCACATCACCAATACTAACGATACCGACGAGTTTTCCATTGTGAGTGACTGGGATTCTTCTAAACTTTCTAAGCCACATAGTGCTTGCCGCCTTTAAACAAGGCATGGATAACTCAATACTAGCTACTTCCTTAGTCATAAGATCACCGATCTTAACATTCATGGTGTCTTTGTAATTGTGCTCCATGTTTTCAAAATCAAAGTGTGTATCACTCATGACCTCATCAAGCTTGGGAAACATGTGTTGCAAGATGTCTTTTTCTGAGATGATGCCAACCAAATTGTTGTCGTCATCAACTACCGGTGCGCCACTAATATGATCCATTACCATCATGATGGCAATATCCTTAACTGGCTGTTCAGGGGTAACAGTTTTAACACTGGTTGCCATAATATCTTGTACTTGCATAATTTTTTCTCCTGTATTTAATTAACTATGTTTTTGTATTTTATAAATATCTAATCATAAAAAAAGCCCCCTAAAAAGGGGGCTTGAAACTCTAACGAGTTTTCTAAGGGTTTATTTTGTGAATTCAGGGTAAGCTTCTAAGCCACACTCTGTGATATCCACGCCTTCTGCTTCCTCTTCATCAGTAACTCGAATACCCATGATGGCCTTTAACACTAACCACAACACCATTGAGGTACCAAATACCCAAACGAAGATTGTACCTGCACCAGCTAACTGACCACTAAACGATACACCTGAGTTAGTTAATGGCACAGCTAATAAGCCCCATAAACCAACCACACCGTGTACAGAAATCGCACCGACTGGATCATCAATCTTAAATGTCTTATCTAACATATTGATTGAGAATACCACTAACACACCACCAACAGCACCGATTAGAGTTGCCTCTAAAGCTGTTGGCGTATCTGGGCCTGCAGTAATTGCAACCAGGCCTGCTAATGCACCATTTAGCGCCATTGTTAAGTCTGCTTTACCCCATAGTAATTTAACTAGGATTAATGCTGCAATTACACCACCAGCTGCTGCTGCGTTAGTATTTAAGAATACCATTGCCACTGCGTTAGCGCTTTCTTTACTTGCCATTGCTAGTACCGAACCACCATTAAAACCAAACCAACCCATCCATAGGATGAATGTACCTAGCGTTGCTAATGGCATATTCGCACCTGGAATCGCGTTTGATGAACCGTCTTTGTTATATTTACCTTTACGAGCACCTAGCACAATAACACCTGCTAAAGCTGCTGCTGCACCGGCCATATGAACAATGCCTGAACCAGCAAAGTCAGAGAAGCCTAAGTCACCTAGTACAAATAAACCAAATACTGATTCACCGTTCCAAGTCCATGCGCCTTCCATTGGGTAAATAATGCCCGTAAAAACGATCGCAAATGCGAAGAATGAGAACAATTTCATACGCTCAGCAAC
>JAQWRQ010000027.1 GCA_029243595.1 Gammaproteobacteria bacterium
GTGGCTACCATGCCAGCACTATGAACTGCGCTGGCCAGCTATTAGTCTAAGTTTTCCAATTCACAAAATTGGTTAATAACTGTAAACCATCGTGCTGTGATTTTTCCGGGTGGAATTGCACTGCAAACATATTATCTTTTGCGATGGCGCAGGTAAAGTCAATGCCATAATCAGTCGACCCAGCTACAACAGAGTGATCGGCTTCTTTTACATAATAACTGTGCACACTATAAAAACGTGCATTGTCATCAATATTGTGCCAAAGTGGGTGGTCAAATTCTTGTTTTACGGTATTCCATCCCATGTGTGGGATTTTAAGATCACTTTTATCAAACTTTACCACATCTCCTGGGATTATTGACAACCCATTAGTGCCGTCATTTTCTTGAGAATGATCAAATAAAAGTTGTAATCCTAAGCAAATACCTAAGAAAGGTTTTTCATGGGCCGCTTGCTTAATAACATCGACCAAACCATGTTCGTTGAGTGCTTGCATACAAGCACCCATTGCACCTTGACCAGGAAACACAACACGATCAGCTTCACTGATTAGCGCTGCATCATCAGTAAGAAAGACTTTATCATTAGGTGCGACGTGCTCAATGGCTTTTTGCACTGAGCGTACGTTGCCCATGCCATAGTCAACAATGGCTATGGACATAATTTATAAACTACCTTTGGTCGATGGGATAACGCCAGCTTGACGTTCATCTGGTGTGACTGCCATGCGTAATGCTCTACCAAAAGCTTTAAAGATGGTTTCAGCTTGGTGATGAGAATTTACGCCCTTGATATTATCAATGTGTAGCGTAATCAACGCATGATTAACAAACCCTTGGAAAAACTCAGAAATTAGATCTACATCAAACGTACCAATCATTGCGCGTGTAAAGCTAACATTAAGCTCTAAGCCAGGACGACCAGATAGATCTAACACCACACGTGACAAAGCTTCATCTAATGGTACATAAGAATACCCATAACGAGTAAATCCTGCCTTATCGCCGACCGCTTGTGCAAATGCCTGACCTAAAGTAATGCCAATATCCTCAACACTGTGGTGATCATCGATCTCGGTATCGCCATCACATTTAATGTTTAAATCCATTAAACCATGGCGTGCAATTTGATCCAACATGTGGTCTAAAAAAGGCACACCAGTATCGATACTTGCCTGGCCAGTGCCATACAAGTTAAGCTCGACATTAATGTCTGTTTCGTTGGTTTTTCTTGATACTTTAATCATGGTTATTATTGTTTATAAGTATTCTTCAATCAAAATTTCAGCAATTTGAATCGTGTTCAGTGCTGCGCCTTTACGAATATTATCAGAAACCACCCACAAGTTGAGGCCTTTATCGTGAGATATATCTTCACGGATTCGACTGACAAACGTATCATCATGGTTAGTTGCTTCAACAAATGGAGTTGCATAACCACCATCTTCACGCTTATCCATCACTGTAATGCCATTCGCTTCAGATAAAATTTTAGTGGCTTCAGCGGCTGTAATCTTAGTTTTAGTTTCGATATTAATCGCTTCAGAATGGCCATAAATTACCGGCACACGTACTGCTGTCGGGTTAACTAAAATATTTTTATCTTCAAAAATCTTTTGCGTTTCCCACACCATTTTCATCTCTTCTTTTGTGTAGCCATTGTCTTGAAATACATCAATATGTGGAACCACATTAAATGCGATTTGCTTAGGATAAACCTCAACATCAACATTGGTATCGCCACCAAGCAGTTTAGTAGTCTGGTTAATTAGCTCAGAAATAGCTTCCTTGCCAGAGCCTGACACTGCTTGGTAAGTAGCAACATTAATACGCTCAATACCCACCGCATCATAAATTGGCTTAAGCGCCACTAGCATTTGAATGGTTGAACAATTTGGGTTAGCAATAATATTGCGCTGCGTATAGCCTGCAATTGCGTGTGGATTGACCTCAGGAACAACCAAAGGAACATCTTCATCACGGCGAAAATGTGCTGTATTGTCAATAACCACACAGCCAGCTGCTGCTGCAATAGGGGCGTATTTTTCAGAAATGTGGCCACCTGCTGAGAACAAACCTACCTGCACTTGAGAAAAGTCAAACGTGTCTAGGTCTTGCACTGTCCAGCTTTTGCCTTGGCACAATACCTTCTTACCTGCAGAATTGGCACTCGCTAATGGGTATAAATTATTAATTGGAAAATTACGCTGTTCTAAAATCGAAAGAATGGTTTCGCCTACAGCGCCTGTTGCACCAACAACGGCAACGTCATATGTCTTGCTCATAAGTGTAAAAATTGAAAATTGAAAAACTCAGTTATTATACTTGATTGTCAATGTCGATAAATTGATGCTTAAGATCAAATTTATCACTCAAGTGTTGGCATAGTGCTTGCACACCGTAACGCTCAGTGGCATGATGACCTGCTGAAATAAAGGCAATGTCGTTTTCTTTGGCAATGGCAGGAATCTGCTCAGACACCTCGCCTGTTAGAAAAATATCAGCATTCACATCAATCGCATGATCAATATAACCCTGCGCGCCGCCTGTACACCAAGCAATGCGTTTAAGCTGTTTGTTGTCATCGCCAAATACCAACGGCGCTCTATCCAATGTTTGGGCAACCGTTTGTGAGAAACTTGCCAACGTTGTATCGACTTCACCTTGCCACACTAAGGTATCGCCAATTGGGGTTGGATTTTGAATGCCAAGTTTTTTTGCCAGTTCAATATTGTTACCCACCTTGGTGTGTGCATCAAGAGGTAAATGATAAGCAAACAAATTAATATTATTGGCAAGTAACTGTGCAATTCTGTTGCGCTTTATACCGGTAATATTAGCGTCTTCGTTTTTCCAAAAAAAACCATGATGCACAAACAAGGCATCGGCCTTTGAATCAATTGCACGTTCAATCAAATCCAAATTAGCACTAACGCCGGAGATAATATTAGTAATTTCATCTCGACCTTCAATCTGCAAACCATTCGGGCAGTAATCATCAAACTGACTAACGTTTAAGTAGTCAGCACAATAATTAGTCAGGTCTTGTCGATTAACCATAATGCGCTTTTACAATATTAATAAACAATGTGTTTTCTTCAACACTGCCAACTGTAACACGCAAACAGTTATCTAGGTTTGCTGCACTGCTCAGGTTCTTAATTAATACGCCTTGGTTTTTTAACGCTTCAAATAGTTTATTAGCTTCTGGCGCCTTAAACAAAATAAAGTTCGCTTGAGATGGGTAAACCACTAAACCATTAATGGCACTCAATGATGCTGATAAATTAGCACGCTCATCGATGATTGCTTGTGCATTTTTATCGATTTCATCCTTTTCTTGTAACAAGAAATTAGCGCTCACTTGGGTCAAAGTATTGATGTTATAAGGCAATCTTAGTTTGTCTAGCTCAGACACGGTGTCTTTGGCGCCAATCAATAAACCCAAACGTAAACCAGCAAAGCCAATTTTAGAAACTGTTCTAAGTAAGACCAAGTTTGGATACTTGGCAATATCCATCAAAAAGCTGTCATCTGCATAAGCATAGTAAGCCTCATCTAACACCACCATTGCATTGGTTGAACTAATAATTGTTTCAATTGACTTACGATCAAATGCATTGCCAGTTGGATTGTTTGGATAAGCAATAAAAATAAGTTTTGGATTGTGCGCTTTAATGGCTGATAGCGTAGCCGACAAGTCAATCTCAAAATCATCATTCAGATTAACACCTTGATAATCTAGGCGCGTGAACTTTGCAATCATGCCATACATAACAAAGCTTGGCTCAATACTCAAGATGGTATCGCCCGTCTCACAAGCCAACGCTAAGAGTTGAATCAATTCATCAGAGCCGTTACCCAACAACACACCAAACTCATTAGGTATATTCATCAAATCACGTAATGTTTGCTGTAAGTCATCAGCACTAGGATTAGGGTATCGATTCAGATCAGCGTCTGCCAAATAGGCTAAATACTGCCCGATCAACTCATCTGGTAGAGGAAATGGGGACTCCATCGCATCGAGCTTAACCATATCATCAGACGCAGGTACATGATAAGCATTAATTGCTTGAATATCAGAACGCAGCCAATTGTGAATAAAACTCATTATTTAGGTAATTCTCGATTAGGATGATATTGCATTTTACCTATACTCTTTGCATTTAATAAGCTTTGGTAAGTGTAGTCTAGCGCACGCTTGCACGCAATATCAACATCAACCCCAGAAGCCAGTAATGCGCCAATAGCGCTAGACAACGTACAGCCAGAGCCATGGTATTGGCCAAGCAATTTAACATAAGTAAAACGCTCAACACATTGCCCATGGTGATATAGGCGGTGTTCTATCTCGTCCTTTGATGTATCTGTTGTAGTAAGTAATACCCACTCACAAGGCAAAGATTCAATTGCTTTTTGCTCATCGACCATCGATGATAATGCTTTTAGTTCTGCAACATTTGGTGTTAGCACAGTAACTATCGGCAACAAGTCTTGCTTAAGAGTCTTTAACGCTTGATCTTCTAACAATTGTTGGCCAGTGCTCGAACTAACAATAGGGTCAAGCACAACGGCTGCTGTTTCGCAGGTTTTTAACAAGGAAGCAATTGTTTGAATTTGAGCATTGGATGACAACAAACCAATTTTTACCACTGAAAAATCAACATCTTCTTTAAGGTGGTTAAATTGCTCAGCAATGAGTTTTTCATCTACAGCTTGTGCTGATTTAACTGATTGTGTATTTTGTACAGTTAGCGTGGTAACAATGGGTAATGGCGTTACGCCGAATTGATTAATGGTTTCAATATCAGCGCTGATACCTGCCCCGCCACAAGGATCAAGACCAGATAAAACTAAAACGGAGTCTAGCATGTTGTGTTACTGAGATTCTTTTTGAATCAAGTAATCCACTACTTTAAATAAACGCTTTTCACCGCCCGCATGTTTTGAATCTACCCAGTATTTACCATTAACAACAAACACCGGCACACCACTGGTTTTGTATTTAACCGTATTGAGTTTTGATTTGTTAACCTTGATGCGCACTGAGAAAGATTTAAAAGCATTGTTAGCATCTTCTTTATTAACATTATGGTCAACCAGCCAATTGATAAAATCTTCATTGTCTACGAATGCAGTCTTATGCAAATGGATCGCATCAAACAACTTAGCATGAAGTCTATCAACTTCATTCAACTGCTCTAATACATAATAAAAAATTGCGCCATTCACCCAACGATCAGATAATACCGCAGGTTGGCGAATAAACTTGGCAGATTCAGGTAATTTTTTTAGGTAATTTTCGACCAGTGGTTCGACATTAAAACAATGCGGACAGTAATACCAAAACAACTCTCGAACCTCTACCTTGTCGCCCGTTACCGTTTTAACCGGTTTGTCTAATACAACATAATCCTCGCCTGCTACAAAGCTTGCCGCAGCAATGTTGCTGTAAATAACCACAAAACAAGCAATCAAAAAGGTGTGTAATTTTTTCATAAATTTACCATTATTTATTTAAGGACTTGATCAATATTATACTGCGATAAATCAAAGGTATTGCTTGATTGGAAACCTAGCCAGAGCGCCTGATAAGAACGCTGTTCGACTGGATGGATTAACTCAGAATTTAGCTCTGCTAATGGCGCCAAAACAAAGGCGTATTTTAAAATGTCATCTCTAGGTAAGTTGGCTGACTCATCAATTACATCATCATACAATACCAAATCCAGGTCAATTTTCCTAGAAGAAAATCTTGGCTGAGTGCGGTCTCTACCTTGTTGTTGCTCGATATCGCGTAATGCTTTAGCTGTGTCTTTAACGGATAAATCAGTATTGGCATTCACACCCACATTGTAAAAATCATCGCCTTCAAAGCCTTCGGCAGGACTTTGATAGACTGATGAAATCACCACATCTGTGAACAAAGCCCTTAAGGCACTAATTGCGGATGTAATGTTTTGTTGGCGATTTTGGTTAGAACCAATATTAATATGAATATTAGCCATTATTTGATCTTTCAATAATAACGCCAACACCTTGTGCACCGGTGACTGCCTCGCCCTTATTAAGGGTTAACTTAACTTTTTTAACGCCAAATTCATTAAGAATAATGTCAGTAATCCTCTCAGCTAGTGTTTCTACCAGCTGGAATTCACTGGTTTGAACAAACTCGATTAATCGCTTTGAAACTGCTTTGTAGTCTAGTGTTTGGTCGATATGGTCAGTTTCACTCGCGGCTTTAATATCGGCAGACATCTCCAAATCCAACACAATATCTTGGCGGATTTCTCGCTCCCAATCATAAATACCAATTACGGTATCAATCTTTAAACCTTGTATAAATACGATATCCATGCTTAAATCAAAAGTTAAAAATTCAAAGTTGAAATTATATGTTACCCACACTCATTATTTGCGCTTATCTGGTTGGATCAATTTCCGCAGCGATTATTGTTTGTAAAATATTAAACCTGCCTGATCCGAGAACACAAGGATCAAATAATCCTGGTGCAACTAACGTACTACGTATTGGCGGCAAAAAAGCGGCGGCTGTTGTATTGGTCGGCGATGGCTTAAAAGGCGTACTACCTGTACTTGTGGCGCAATATTTGGGTATTAATTTATTTGAAATGACGTTGGTTGCTATGGCCGCATTTTTAGGGCACGTTTACCCTATCTTTTTTGGTTTTAAAGGGGGTAAAGGTGTTGCGACATTTATAGGCGCTTTATTAGCACTAAACTATTTAGTCGGTTTGAGCTTTGCTTTGACTTGGTTGTTTGTTGCTAAGGTGTTAAAAATATCCTCACTTTCGGCATTGGTTGCTACCTTATTAACACCGCTCTACTTTTATTTACTCACTAGTGATCTTAATGCAACTTATGTGATTGGGGTGATTTGTATTTGGATTTTTTATACACATAAAAGCAATATTCAGCGCATACTTTCTGGTGAAGAAAGCTCGATCAAGTCTTGATATTAACGCCTTTCTTTAGTAAGTAAAAGGACACGGATGCTAGCACTATAATCATCACTAGCAAGACACTCATTGATGTCAAAAAATCAGATGTACTCACCCCTAAAAACCCTAGTCTAAAGCTATCTACCATATAATAAATTGGGTTAAATTTACTCAGATCCTGCCAAAATTGCGGCAAGATATCAATACTATAAAACATGCCGCCAAGATAAGTCATCGGCATCAAAATAAAGGTGGGAACAATTGATATATCATCAAATGACTGTGCAAATATCGCATTAATAAAGCCCGCTAATGAAAACAAAATAGCGGTTAATAAAAATGTCATGAATGTAATAAAAAGGCTGTCAATCGTAAATTCAACAAAAAATGAAACTGCGATAAATACGCCTAAGCCAACAATAAAACCACGCACCACGCCTCCTGAAATATAACCTAATAAGATTACCCAATACGGCACAGGTGCAACCAATAATTCTTCAATACTATGATTAAATTTGGCTAGAAAAAATGACGACACTGTATTGGCATATGAGTTGGTAATTACCGTCATTAAGATAATGCCCGGAATAATATATTGTAAATAGTCAATCCCTTGCATTTGTCCAATTCGCTCGCCCATCAAACCACCAAAGATTAATAAATAAAGTGAAGTAGTGATAATCGGCGGGAAGATAGTTTGTACCCAAATACGGGAGAATCTTAACACTTCCTTAATGACAATGGTTTTATAAGCTATCCACATGCTAATACTCCGATTAATTCTTTTTAGTTAAACGCAAGAACAGCGTCTCTAGACGATTTTGTGCACTACGCACATGATCAACACTCACCCCTTGTTTAGATAAGTTTTGTAAAACATCAGTAATGTTGATATCAACCCCAAGCACAACTTGCAAAGAGTAATCATCCAATCTTTCACACTCAAACCCATCTTCTTTAATTTGCTTAGGCAGGATGCTCGCACTTTCTAAAATAATAACTTGATGCGCCACCTTAGAAAGTAATTTTTTCATACTGGTTTGTTCAACTACTTCGCCTTCGTTCAAAATAGCGATATTTCGGCATAAAGACTCTGCTTCTTCTAAATAATGCGTGGTCAAAATAATGGTCATACCTTCACGATTTAACTCTTTAAGATACGCCCACATAGATCGACGAATCTCAACATCAACACCGGCTGTAGGCTCATCCAAAATTAAGATTTTTGGCTGGTGAATGAGTGCTCTGGCCAACATTAAGCGACGTTTCATGCCGCCTGATAGCGACTTTGCCATATCAAAGCGCTTATCCCACAACTGCATTTTCTTAAGCAAAATTTCAGCTTGTACTCTAGATTCTGCACGGCTAATGCCGTGATAGCCTGCTTGATTAATTAGAATTTCTTCAATGGGCTCGAAGGGGTTAAAATTAAACTCTTGTGGCATCAGCCCAATTAGGCGTTTAATGTCGTTCGCACGGGTGTTTTGATCAAACCCCAATACCTCAATATCGCCTGCAGTTTTAGTAAGCAAACCACAAACAATACCAATAGCGGTTGTTTTCCCCGCGCCATTACTTCCCAACAATGCAAAAAAATCTCCCTGCTCAACTTGCAGATCAATACCTTTTAGTGCTTTCAGATGATTGGCATAAGTTTTTTGTAAACCTTGAATCGACAATGCAACTTGCATAGATTTTAATACCTTAAATAATCGGGTTAATTTTTAGCTTTTTATCATACCGTCTGACTGTGCAAAACATTTTAACATTTATCCCCTTTTATCAACTATTTTTGCGATAATTATCATCTTTATAATTGCATTTAAATACTGATTATGTCAAGCATTAAAAACATTGAGCTCCCCGATATTGGCGATTTTGACGAAGTAGAGGTTATTGAGATTTTAGTATCTGTTGGCGACACAATAGCAGCAGAAGACAGCATAATAACCTTAGAGAGTGACAAGGCTTCAATGGAAATCCCTTGCCCATCCGCTGGTACAGTGACGCAAATCAACATCAATATTGGCGATAAAATTAAGCAAGGTGATTCACTAATCAGCCTAGAAAGCACTCAAGAATCTGAAGAAAGTTCAGCCGATGAAGAGGAATCTGTCGTAGCAGAAGAAGAAACAGGTGCAAAAATAGTGCCAGTGGTAGTACCTGATATTGGCGATTTTGACGAAGTAGAAGTGATTGAAATTTTGGTGAATGTTGGCGATAAACTGGGCGAAGAAGACTCCATAATCACCCTAGAAAGCGATAAAGCATCAATGGAAATCCCAACACCAATTGCAGGCACGGTTGAGAGTATCAATATTAGCCTAGGTGACAAAATTCGCTTGGGCGATCTAATACTTAACATGCAAAGTAGTGGCACCACTAAAACCACGGCACCAGCACAAGAATCCACACCAGCCGCTGCAACACCAGCGCCAGCGCCGACTAAGCCAGCAGCACCTACACCAGTCGCTAATGACGAATCTGTATCCAACACACCAACAGGCGATTCACACGCCTCACCTTCGATTCGAAAACTGGCCAGAGAGCTTGGTGTTGATTTATCCAAAGTCACTGGTACTGGGCAAAAAAATCGTATTTTAGATACAGACCTTAAAGGCTACGTTAAACAAATTATTACTTCAGGCGGTACTGGTAGTGCCATCCCTAAAGTGCCGGTGATTGATTTTTCTAAATTTGGCGATACTGAACTACAACCCCTTTCAAGAATCAACAAGCTTTCAGGCAAACACCTAAGTGCTTGCTGGCTTAATATCCCTCACGTTACTCAATTTGATGAAGTCAATATTGATCAAATGGAGATTTTCAGACAAGAACAAAAGGCCAAAGGCGTTAAATTAACACCATTAGTTTTCATTATGAAGGCTGTAATCCAAGCCTTAAAACAACACCCACGTTTTAATTCTGCCTTAGATGAATCTGGTGAGAATTTGATCATTAAAAAGTACTTCAACCTCGGTATTGCCATGGACACACCAAATGGATTGGTAGTGCCAGTCATTCGAGATGTTGATCAGAAGTCACTGAGTGATTTGGCCACAGAACTTGGAGAAACTTCAGCGAAAGCCCGTGATGGAAAACTCAAACCTGGCGATATGCAAGGCGCTGGTTTCACCATCTCAAGTTTGGGTGGTATTGGTGGTACACAATTTACCCCGATTGTAAATGCGCCAGAAGTGGCGATTCTGGGTGTTTCGCGCTCACAAACTAAACCAATTTGGGATGGTAAGAATTTTGTACCAACATTAATGCTGCCGCTGGCTTTATCCTACGACCACCGTGTGATTGATGGTGCGCAAGGCGGGCGATTTATGGCAGATTTAAACTCAATCTTACAAGATATTAGAGAGATCCTATTATGATTAAAACGCAAGTTGTTGTCATTGGATCTGGCCCTGGTGGCTATACCGCTGCCTTTCGTGCTGCTGACTTGGGCAAAGAAGTTGTTTTGATTGAACGCTATGAAAACTTAGGTGGCGTTTGTCTTAATGTTGGTTGTATCCCTTCAAAAGCACTACTGCATACCGCGCAAGTGATTAACGAAGCAGCCGAAGCGCCACATCTTGGTGTGACTTTTGGTGAAACCAAAATTGATGTCGATGGTGTACGCACCAATAAAGAAAATATTGTTTCTAAACTGACTGGCGGTATTAAAGCATTAGCTAAAGCCAGAAAAGTACAAGTAGTCACAGGCTATGGAAAATTTATCTCAGCCAATCAAATTGCTATCGATGACTCAGACGAAGTGATTGAATTTGAACACTGTATCATTGCAGCTGGCTCACGTGTTAGCAAGATTCCAGCCTTTCCTTTTGATGATCCACGAGTCATGGATTCAACCGATGCACTCGAATTAGACAGTGTTCCTGAACGATTATTGATTGTTGGTGGCGGTATTATCGGCCTAGAAATGGCAACCGTTTACAACGCGTTAGGTAGTGAAATTACCGTAGTCGAATTAGCTGATCAGTTAATTGCCAGCGCTGATAAAGATGTAGTTACCCCACTTGCTAGGCGTATCAAAAAACAATATAAGGAAATTTATCTTAATACCAAAGTAACCAAAATGGAAGCAACTGATGCCGGCATTAAAGTGGGCTTTGAAGGCAAGAAAGCACCAGAAACAGATACCTTTGATAAAGTATTGGTGTCTATTGGTCGCTCACCAAATGGGCAGTTAATTGATGCTGACAAAGCAGGTGTTGGAGTCAATGAATGGGGTTTTATCCCAGTTGACAAGCAAATGCGTACTAACGTTAATCATATTTTTGCGATTGGCGATCTTGTTGGTCAACCAATGTTGGCACACAAAGCTGTACATGAGGCCAAAGTCGCTGCTGAAGTTATTTGTGGGCACAAGTCTGGCTTTGATGCGCTTACCATCCCATCAGTTGCGTACACAGACCCTGAAGTTGCTTGGACGGGCAAAACCGAAAAAGAACTTAAAACTGAAGGGGTTGCTTATGAAAAAGGCGTATTCCCTTGGGCCGCTTCGGGCAGAAGCCTAAGTATTGGCCGCAATGAAGGCATGTCCAAAGCTTTATTTGAAGCCAAAACAGGCCGCATACTGGGCATGGGTATTTGTGGCACAAATGCTGGGGAACTTATTGCCGAAGCAACACTCGCCATTGAGATGGGCTGTGATATGAGTGACATTGCGCTCACCATTCACGCACATCCAACACTTTCTGAAACCACCGCTTTTGCCACTGAAATGGCTGAAGGCACCATTACTGATTTATTACCACCAAAAAAGAAATAGGAACACAACATGAATACAACACAAGCAAGAAGCAACTCAATTGACCAACAAATCAGACCATGGGGTGGCTTGAATTATATTGCTAATAACGCACTTAGAAATACACCGAGAGAAGACTTTGTGCCTGAAAAATACCAAAATCTTGCATTTGCTGATATTGAGATTCCGCTCAGCGCCAAGGCAAAAATGTTTAGCCCAAAAATCGAAGGTCGCTTACTAGATGCACTAGACATACAAAAAAATGAAACTGTATTGGAGGTTGGAACCGGTAGTGGTTATTTAACCGCTGTGGTTTCAAAGCTTTGTAAATCAATCACCAGTATTGAAATTGACGAAGAGCTCAGCGAAAACGCACAAGAAAGACTCAACACACTTAATATTGACAATGCTCAACTTGAAGTCGGTGACGCATCGAAAGGTTGGAGTTCAAATGACTTCTTTGATGTCGTTATTGTTGGAGCAGCAGTACCAGAGATTACCGGTCGCTATTTTCACCTACTTAATGTCGGTGGTCGTATTTTTGTCGTAGAAGGCACAGGTAACGCCATGAGCGCAAAGCTCATTACCCGTATTAGCGAACACAAATGGGAAACTAAAGCATTATTCGAAACTCACCTGGATACGATGCAAGGCCTAGAAACAGCAAAAAGTTTTGAGTTCTAAATCAGTAAACCTTTAATGAAAAAATTCTATAACTTAGTTTTAAAAAAATCTGGTGATAGTCTTGTTTTATTATTACTCATTGCCGGCTTTTTCATTGCACAAATTCCAGATTTTCAACTAGACGCCTCTTCAGATTCATTGGTATTAGAAGGAGATGACAACCTTCGTTATTATCAAAGCATCAAAAAAGACTATGGTTCTGATGATTTTTTAGTCATAAGTTATCAAGTTAAAGGCAACCTGCTCGACCCAGCACAACTCAAGCACTTAGGTAGCTTCAGAAAAGACTTGCAAGCCATTGAGCAAATTAAATCGGTTACTACTATTTTAGATGTGCCACTGTTTCGCTCACCGCCATTATCTCTATCTGATCTAGGCTCCAACGGCGTATCTATCGACAATGGCAATGCTGACCTTGTGCTAGCCAATCAAGAATTTAGATCATCGCCTTTATATGGTGACAATCTAGTCAGTAAAGATGGCAAAACAACTGCAATCTTAGTAGCGCTTAAAGGTAATGAGCGTTTTGAGAAAAGACGCCAAACCCGTGATGCAATGCGTTTTAAAAGAGCGGCTAACGAACTTTCTAAAGAAGAATTAGCCAAACTCAAAAGTATTGAAAAACAAGTGTTAAAAGATGCAACTTCGCAAAGCGACTTGCAAGCCAAAACCATTGCCACTATTCGTACAACGATTGGTAAATATCGAGATAAAGCCAGCTTATTCTTAGGTGGTCTACCCATGATTACCACCGATATCATCGGCTACATTAGCAGTGATTTGATCGTCTTTAGTTTAGCAGTGATTGGATTAATGACAGCCATTCTGGCATTAATTTTCAAAGGTATTCGCTGGGTACTGATGCCAATTGGCATCAGTATTACTGGCGCACTTATTATGACGGGTGTCTTGGCGTTTTTAGGCTGGAAAGTTACCGTTATATCAAGTAATTTCTTCTCGTTACTATTGGTAATGACACTCTCGGTCACTATTCACCTAGTAGTACGCTACCGAGAGCTGGCACAAAATGATCCAGACCTTGAGTACCAAACCCTGATTAAAAACACCTTAGAGCAAATGTTAAAACCTTGCCTATTTACCACACTCACTACCATTGCTGCCTTTGGATCATTGCTCATTAGTGGTATTCGCCCCGTAATTGATTTTGGTTGGATGATGTCAATTGGTGTCAGTATTGCTCTAGTACTGTCTTTTATTGCATTCCCAGTGATCATGAGCCTATTGCCAAAAGCCAAAGTCTCAAAGTTTAAAACTGAGTTGGGCGTAACCCATGGTTTGGCCAAATTTACCGAAAGATTTGGTAATCATTTGCTGGTGGTTTTAGTATTGTTTATTGGTATTTCCGCCGTAGGAATTAGCAAGTTGAGTGTTGAAAATCGCTTTATTGATTACTTTAAAGAAACCACCGAAATCAACCAAGGTCTAACTCTGATTGATGAGCAACTTGGCGGCACCATTCCACTAGAAATTGTGTTTGACGAACTGGCAGAAGACTATTGGTATGATGAAGATTTACGTGCTGATATTCACAAAATACACACTTACTTAGACAGCCTAGATGAAACTGGAAAAGTACTCTCAATCGATACTTTAATGCAAATCCTAACTAAAGCCAATGATGGTAATGCACTGAATGGATTTTTCTTAAATATTGTCAAAGGGCAAATCCCAGATAGTGCTAGAGCACATGTATTAGACCCTTATATCAATGAAGATAACGGCCAGTTACGTATGGTGATTCGTATTCGAGAAACCAATAAAGACCTTAAACGTGGAGAGCTGATTAATAAAATCGAAACACACATCTCGAAAGAGCTTGGCTTTAGAGAAGACAGCTTCCATACAACTGGTATGTTGGTGCTGTACAACAATATGCTGCAAAGCTTATTTAATTCACAGATCAAAACCATTGCTGTGGTGTTTGGCATGATTTTCATCATGTTCTTGTTTGTCTTTAAATCAACAACCTTATCTATTTTGGCACTGATTCCAAACACATTGCCATCGCTATTTATTCTTGGCATTATGGGGCTGATGAACATCCCACTTGATCTAATGACCATTACTATTTCAGCTATTGCCATTGGTATTGGTGTTGATAATGCCATTCACTACATCCACCGTTTTAAGGCAGAGTTCCAAAAAGACCAAGACTACATGGCCACCATGTATCGCTCACACGCCTCAATTGGTCTAGCCATGTTTTACACTTCTATCACGGTAACGCTAGGCTTCTTAATCTTGGCACTATCTAACTTTATTCCGAGTATCTATTTTGGCGTCTTTACTGCTATTGCAATGATCAGCGCCCTATTAGCCAACCTGACTTTACTGCCTAAGTTAATTCTCATGGTAAAGCCAAAGATTTAAACATCTGCACTCGCGTTTAATCATGTCAACACAGCACCATTTTGATGTTCTTATTATTGGCACTGGCAGTGCCGGGCTAATGAGTGCGCTGCAGCTTTCTGATGATCTGTCCATTGCACTGATTGCCAAAGACAAAGTGCTCGAAGGTAGCTCATATTATGCCCAAGGCGGTGTTTCAGCAGTACTAGACAATAATGATGATTTCGAATCACACATCAAAGACACACTCTTAACTGGCAATGGATTGGGCAATGAATCTACTGTTCGTTTTATGGTTGAACAGGCGCCGGCCGCTATTAAAGCATTAGAAGAATCAGGTGTAGTATTCACCAAAAAAGACGATCAATACCACCTTACCACTGAAGGTGGTCATAGCAATAGACGTGTTGCTCATGTTGCCGATAAAACTGGGCAATCTATCCAAACCAATTTACTCGATAGTGTTAAAGCAAAAACAAACATCACCTTGTTTGAGCACTTTATTGCGATTGACTTATTGACAAAAGATCAGCATTGTTATGGCGCTTACGTCCTCAACAAGGCTACCAATGAAGTCGAGAGCTTCATTACCCACAAAACCATTATTGCCACAGGTGGTGCGTCTAAAGCTTATCTTTATACTTCTAACCCAGACACCTCAACCGGTGATGGCATCGCCATGGCTTATCGTGGTGGTTGCCATATTGTTAATATGGAATTTACCCAATTTCACCCTACTTGCTTGTATCACCCGCATGCCAAATCATTTTTAATTTCTGAAGCATTGCGTGGTGAAGGCGCCAAACTCATCTTGCCAAATGGCGAGCAATTTATGCATAAATATGACCAACGCGCTGAGCTTGCACCACGCGATATTGTCGCCAGGGCGATTGATTCAGAAATGAAAACCCATGGTTTTGACTGTGTGTATTTAGATATCTCCTTTAAAGATAAAGATTGGATTGAGTCACATTTCCCAACCATTGCAAAAAAATGCGCCTCTTTTGGTATTGATATTTCACAAGACCCAATCCCAGTCGTGCCTGCTGCACACTACACTTGTGGTGGTATTCAAGCTGATATTCACGCACAAAGTAACATTGATAATTTATACGCCGTTGGTGAGGCTGCCCACGCAGGTGTGCACGGCGCTAATCGCATGGCCAGTAATTCATTATTAGAATGTGTTGTATTTGCCAAAGCATGTGCCATCCATATTAATCAACAAGATTTAAAATCACAACACATCAATTTTGACGATTGGGATGCATCCAGAGTAAGTTTATCCAAAGAAAAAGTAATGGTTACTCACTTGTGGGATGAAATCAGGCGCATCATGTGGAACTTTGTTGGCATTGTACGTAGTAACAAACGCCTACATTCTGCACAAATGCGCCTTACGCAAATTCAAAATGAGGTCGACGAATACTATCGCCTTTATCTAATTTCAAGTGATTTAATCGAGCTAAGAAATTTGGTATCGACTGCCCAGTTGATTGTCAAATCTGCCATCTCTCGAGCTGAAAGCCGTGGCCTACATTACAACGAAGACTATCCTCAAACCTCTGACAAAGCGAAAGACACTATAATAGAGCTATGATATTACCAATCCTTAACTATCCTGATTCACGATTACGCACCAAAGCGAAAGAAGTTAGTACAGTAGATAATAAAATCAAAACACTGGTTAAAGACATGTATGAAACCATGTATGCTGAAGATGGCATTGGCCTAGCCGCCACCCAAATAGACCAACACATACAAGTAGTGGTAATGGACGTTCCAGACTCACAAGATGATTATGAGTTACTCCTGAAAAATCGAAAAAATGATTCAGACAAAAAACCCGACACACAGCATCATCCCTTGTGTTTTATCAACCCAAAAGTAACAAGTGCAAGTGGGCATGAAAAGCATGTCGAGGGTTGTTTGTCAGTTCCTGGCTATCATGCCGAAGTCGAACGAGCCAGCCAAATTACAGTCGAAGCGTTAAATGAGCAAGGCGAGATGTTTACGCTACATGCAAGCAATTTACTTGCTGTATGCATTCAGCACGAGTTAGATCATTTAAAAGGTATTTTGTTTGTCGATTACTTATCCAAACTTAAACAAAAGCGCCTACTCGAAAAAACCAAGAAAGCAATTAAAGGTTAATCTGTGCCTATCCAAATTGGTGATTACCAATTAAAATCCCAAGTACTACTTGCCCCAATGGCAGGCACTAGTGACAAACCTTTCAGAACGATTTGTCGCACACAAGGCGCAGCACTCACCACCTCAGAAATGGTGGTTATTCAACACCATTTACTCAATACCAACAAATCTAAACACCGTCTTGATTTCACTGGCGAACCAGCGCCTATTAGTATTCAAATTGCTGGCTCCCAAGCTGATGAATTAGCCTATTCAGCGCAGCAAGCGCTAACATTTGGCGCTGATATTATTGATATCAACATGGGCTGCCCTGCCAAAAAAGTGTGCAACAAAGCCGCAGGATCCGCCCTCATGCAAGATGAGTCTTTAGTCAAAGACATTCTTAACGCCGTGGTGAGTGCAGTTGATATTCCGGTGACTTTAAAAATGCGTACCGGTTGGAATGTTACTAATAAAAATGCACCCATGATTGCTAAGATCGCCCAAGATTCTGGTATCCAAATGCTTAGTGTGCATGGCCGAACACGTGAAGATAAATATACCGGCATGGCAGAATACGACACCATTAAAAAAGTTAAATCACAAGTTAGCATTCCAGTGATTGCGAATGGCGACATTACTTCAGCTGAAAAAGCCCAACAAGTGCTCGATTACACATCGGCCGATGGTGTGATGGTTGGCAGAGCTACTCAAGGCAATCCGTGGATTATTCATGAGATTGATCATTACTTAAAAACCGGCCAAAAAACGGCTGACATCCCACTTGATATCAAAAAACAAACGATTTTGGATCACATTAAGCAAATTCACACCTTTTATGGTGAAAAATTAGGCACTCAGTTATCCAGAAAGCATATTTTTTGGTATGCTATTCACCTTGACAAAGATAGTGGTCAAACCTTCTGGAAAAAAGTGAATAAAATCACCGACCACAAACTGCAATACCAACTACTTGAGGAATATCTACAACAACTATGACTGACTTACCCGCTTGCATTAATACAAAACTTGATCGCTATTTTGATCAGCTAAACGGCGAATCAGCGTCTGGCGTATTTAAAATGGTCATGCAAGAAACCGAATCAGTCACCATTAAGTTTGTTTTAGATATGGTTGAGCAAAACCAAAGTGAAGCAGCGAGAATCTTAGGTATGAATCGCGGCACTTTAAAGAAAAAAATTGAGCTGTATAAGCTATAATATTTTCTTTAGTTTTTCACCAAATATCAAAGGAATAAAATGGCCATACAACGTGCTCTAATCAGTGTTTCTGATAAAACTGGTATTATCGAATTAGCCCAGGCTTTGGCTGATAAAAATATCGAAATCCTTTCAACAGGTGGCACAGCCAAGCTGTTGGCCGATAATAACATCCCAGTGATCGAAGTATCAGACTACACAGGCTTTCCTGAGATGATGGCAGGTCGTGTTAAAACGCTTAATCCAAAAATTCATGGTGGCATTCTAGCGCGTCGTGGCCTTGATGAAGGTGTGATGGCTGAGAATGATATTAATCCTATTGATTTGGTTGTTGTTAATTTATACCCTTTTCAGGCAACCATTGCAAACCCTGATTGCACACTAGAAGACGCGATTGAAAATATCGATATCGGTGGCCCGGCAATGCTTAGATCAAGTGCAAAAAATCATGCCTCAGTTACGGTTGTGGTAGATGCCTCTGATTATCAAACAGTGATTGATGAGATCAACGCAAGTGGTGATACATCGCTTGAGACGCGCACAAAACTAGCACTCAAAACTTTTGAACATACAGCGCAGTATGATGGCGCTATTGCTAACTATCTTGGTAAAGAAGAAGATGGATTCTCAAACACCATGAATCTTCAATTTCACAAAACTCAATCAATGCGCTATGGTGAAAACCCACATCAAAATGCAGCATTCTATGTGGAAAACAACATTGCCGAATCTTGCGTTGCATCAAGCACACAATTCCAAGGTAAAGAAATGTCATTCAACAACATGGCCGATGCCGATGCCGCGCTTGAGTGTGTGCGTAGTTTTGATGCACCAGCTTGTGTGATTGTTAAGCATGCTAACCCTTGTGGTGTTGCAGTGAGAGACAACATTCATAACGCTTATTTAGATGCCTTTAAAACGGATCCAACTTCAGCTTTTGGTGGCATCATCGCCTTTAACCGACCATTGGATAAAGCGACTGCTAAAGATATTATTGATAAACAATTCGTAGAAGTAATCATCGCACCTAGTGTTGATGACGATGCCAAAGAAGCACTATCAACCAAGCAAAATGTTCGTGTATTAGAATGTGGTGATCTAAGTACTGCAAAGCCTTCGCTAGACTACAAGCGTGTTACTGGCGGCTTGTTAGTGCAAGACAAAGATCTAGGTGTTATCACTGAAGACGACATCAAATGCGTTAGCGACATCCAGCCGACTGCTGATCAAATCAAAGATTTATTATTCGCTTGGAAAGTGGCTAAAACCGTTAAATCAAATGCTATTGTTTACGTTAAAAATGAAATGACGATTGGTGTAGGTGCAGGGCAAATGTCACGCGTATACTCAGCCAAAATTGCTGGCATTAAAGCTGCTGATGAAAATCTGGTAGTTGAAGGTTCAGTGATGGCATCAGACGCATTCTTCCCATTTAGAGATGGCATTGATGCAGCAGCTGAGGCCGGCATTAAAGCCATTATTCAGCCAGGTGGCTCAATGCGTGACAATGAAGTGATTGAAGCAGCTAACGAACATGGTATTGCGATGGTGTTGACGGGAATGCGTCATTTCAAGCACTAAATTCTAAGGGCGCTTTTCATCCATATTTTTGTTATAAGAAAATTTCATTATAGATCAATTCAAGACCTTTTCTTAAAGTTACCTCATCTTTAGCGTAGTTGATACGAATGCATCGGTGTTGGTGTGTCCAGTTGTCATCCATGCCGATAAAGAAGTTATGCCCAGGGATGATGTAAACGTCTTTAGCCCTTAGTTGTTGATAGAGTTCTTCTGAGGTAATCTTTAAATCTGGAAACCAGATCCACATAAAAAATGCGCCTTCGAGCTTGTGTAATTTTGCGCTAGTGCCGCCAAATATTTCATAAAAAATGGCTTTTGCAGTTTCGGCCTTGTCTTGGTAAAAAGTCTTAACCACATTATTTGCCAAATGCAGTATTTCTTGATTTTGTACCAGTCGTGTTACCAGGGTTGGCCCAACACTACTTGGTGCTAAGGTTAGTATTCCGCTCACTCTACTCATGGCTTCAATGGTCTCGTGATTAGCAATCACAATGCCTGTGCGAATGCCGGGCAACCCCAGCTTAGACAGTGACATACATAAGACAGTGTTGTCATTCCAGCTGAGTGTTGCATCGGTATAGATTGCGCCTGGGAATGGATTTCCGTAAGCATTATCAACAATTAAAGGAATGTTATGTTCTTGTGCAATTTGATCAAGCTTATCTAACTCATCATCAGTAATCACATTACCCGTTGGGTTGGTTGGGCGCGAGATACAAATAACACCAATATTTTTTTGTTTAAGGGTTTGTGTTAGTTTGTCAAAATCAATCTGATATTTAAACTGCTGATTATCAAGCTCATGAATCTCAGGCTTGACTGATACAAACATGCCTTCTGATAAACCTTGATCAGCATAGCCAATGTATTCAGGTACGATTGGCAGCAATACCTTCTTATAACTGCCATCTGGCATTTCGCCAGCAAACAAATTAAACAAAGTAAAAAAGCTTGCTTGAGATCCGTTAGTAATAGCAATATTACCCTCATCTAAGCGCCAGCCATAATTTGTATTAAACATTTCTACCAAGGTTTGGATAAATACTTCAGAGCCTTTTGGGCCATCGTAATGGCTTAACATTTGGTCAACTTCTTTATTATCAATAAGTAACTTCAACTCATTCACAAACACTTCATGTGCTTGTGGTATTAACGCAGGGTTGCCACCGCCGAGCATAATAATATTTTCATCATTACTATGATTGGCTCTACCCAAATCATCCATTAGGCGAGTAATACCGGAATAGCGGGTAAACTTTTCACCAAATTTTGAGTAGTCTTGATTCATGGCTTTATTTTATGACAAATACCAATGGGCTTTATAAGTATAAACACACTTCACTATCGATTAAAATGACGCATCACTACAAAATATTTTGAACATGAGTATAGAAAAAATTACCGCTTATCCAGAAATCACCAACACCGTCATTGAAGGTGATGATGTTGTTTCCGTTACCCAAGGGGGTTACGATACTGACAAGGTAGTCGCACACATTAAAACCAGTATCGCCATGGTCAGAAGATACGAAAAAAAAGGCTACTACACCTTAGAAAAACCCGCATTCGTTGGTGAAGTGATCACCACCTTTACTGATTTAGAAGTAAATAAAAAAGACGTGATTCGCGCTAATAACTTTATGGATATCCAAGGGTATCAAGAGTGTAATCGCGTTTGGCAACTGCCTGATGAGATGAAAGCGCAAGTTTCAGAAATGCTGTACGGCTTCTATATTACTTACGATACCGACAACTGGGAAGACTTTAGCGTCGAGCCCATTGAAAAAACAGACTAAGAGAGAATTCTCACTCTAAATGATCGGCCTTTGAGTTTGTCATTGCTGATTTTCTTAAGCGCCACTTTTACCAGTTCTGAGCTTACCGCCACATAAGACCAATTACTCGATACGTTGATCTTGCCGATTTTGTCGCCAGGAATACCACCCTTACCCGTTAAACCACCAACAATATCACCAGGGCGAAGTTTTTGTTTTTTGCCACCATCAATCTTCAGTGTGGTCATTAGTGGTTTTTTAATTGGCTTATCTAGGTAACTATCGCTCGGTAGTGGATCAGTGTATCGGTCAAAATCAATATCTAGCTCTAAAGCATCCAGTTTGTGGGTTTCTCTATCACCATACAAAGTACAAGCAATACCACTACGCCCTGCTCTGCCAGTACGGCCAATACGATGTACGTGTACTTCAGGATCGTGCGCAATATTAAAATTGACCACCATATCCAGCGCATCAATATCCAAACCACGCGCTGCGACATCAGTCGCCACTAAAACCGACACACTTTTGTTTGAGAATCGAATCAGTGCTTGATCGCGCTCTCGCTGATCGAGATCGCCATGGATTGCTAACGCATAAAAACCATAATAAATAAGTTCATCGGCCACATCCTGCGTATCAATCTTGGTATTACAAAATACCAAAGCAGAGATAGGTTTGTGCTTAGCTAATAACAACCGTAAAGCGGTCATGCGGTCATCCGCACTATTGGCTTTATGAAAATACTGTTTAATGGTAGATTCCTCATGGGCAGAAGGTGCCTCAACCATGGCAGGATTTTGCATCACTCGCTCGGCAATGCTGGCAATTTCATCGGGGAAAGTAGCGCTAAATAATAAGGTTTGGCGCTTTTTAGGAATTTTTTCAATAATTTCATCAATGGTATCTTGAAAGCCCATATCTAGCATACGGTCTGCCTCGTCCAACACCAATGTAGTAATATGATCTAGCTTGAGTGTTTTCTTACGCAAGTGTTCTTCAATACGCCCTGGTGTGCCAACTACAATATGCACACCATGTTCTAATGAGCCAATTTGCGGGCCAAACGGTGCACCACCACAAAGGGTTAATACTTTAATATTATGGATTGCTCTGGCCAGTTTGCGTATTTCAGCAGCTACTTGATCAGCCAACTCACGTGTTGGGCATAGCACGATTGATTGCGCTTTAAAAGATTTAACATCAAGCTTCTGCAGCAAACCCAAACCAAAGGCTGCGGTTTTACCCGAGCCAGTTTTGCCTTGGCCAATCACATCTTCACCTGACAATATTGCCGGCAAGCTTAGCGCCTGGATTGGTGTCATCGACTCATAGCCCAATGAGTCCAGGTTCTTTAATAAATCAGGATGTAAATCTAGCGATGAAAAATCAGTGGTACTCACAATGGATGCTCGAAAATAAGATAGAAGGATTTTACCTTAATCTACAATGTTAATATCAATGCCCTGCTCTAGCAACTCTAGCTGTCGTACTTTGAGGTAATCGCCAAATCTAGAAAAATATGACAAGAATCGAGTGTTCATAATACTTTCAAATAGCCTAAACTTTTTTAATACTACCCCTATTATTAATGGATATATCACTTTATTTATACAAAAAAGTTGGTTAATGGCCGTTCAAGCGGTGATAATTATAATTGTCTGTTGTGTTTGTTGTTGACTATATCCCCTGAGCCGATAAATAAACAAACCAGGATTCGCGATAGCTTACTATTGTGCAAGCCCACCAAGAAGTGGGAAGCCTGCGGTAATCTTCTACTTTCCGCCTTGAGCCTTATGGTTCAGGTTTCTGTTCAACGCGATACAATGGACCCTTCTTATCTTTAGTTTCTCTTTAATACTTCAGTTATAATCCCTAGCATGAAGACGCTTAGACAATCTATTCGCATCCAAAGACGTTCAATCTCAGCTTCTGATCGAGAGAGATCTGCCAAGCAATTATTAGCTCAAGTTAAAAAATTAACAAATTTTCAAAATGGAAAAAAAATTGCCCTTTATTTGCCAAATGATGGCGAAATTGACACAAAATACATACAAAACTTCTTCAAAAATAGGGGTTTTAGCATTTATTTACCGATATTAGTCGGTAAAAGTCTTAAATTTTCAAAAGTTGGTAAAAATTTCAGAAAAAATCGATATGGCATTAATGAGCCTGTTTCTACTGATATTTTGAACGCCAATCAGCTTAATATTATCTTTATGCCGTTAGTAGGTTTTGATCAATTCAAAAATCGCATTGGTATGGGCGGTGGTTTTTATGATCGAACCTTAAGCTTTAAAGCACGACAACAAAATTATAAAAATCCTAAGCTCTATGGGTTGGCTTTTGATTGTCAAGAAGTGGCTAAGCTCAATGTAAAGTCATGGGATGTGCCGTTAGATGCAGTCATCACACCAACTACAATTTACCGGTAGCGTGCGCTTGAAAAAAAGACTTTAGTGTCGGGTTTTCATTAATTAAATTCATGCCAAAACCACGTAGCCAGCGAAGTGGTTCATTGTTTTCTTTATAAATCCAATTTAACCCAGTCATGGTTTTTGCCATTAATTCGTTATCGAGTCGGCGTGCTCTGGCATAAGTGCGTAATACGCCATAATTACCAAGCGATTTAGCGCTGTCACGTAGTTGATTAGAGAGTTCTTCAACATCTGCAAAGCCTAGGTTAACCCCTTGCCCTGCTAATGGATGAATGTTGTGCGCTGCATCACCAATAAGAGCAATATTTGCTTTAACATAATCCTTAGCGCTGCGTTCAATCAGTGGAAAGGCTTGAACCTCGCTTAACACTTCAAACCGGCCAAAGCGATATTCAACCCCTGCTGATAGTCGGTCAGCAAAATCCTGTGTAGACAACGCCACTAGCTCATCTGCCAGATGGTTTTCTGCAGACCAGACGATTGATGCCTCATGATCACTCAGCGGTAATAAGGCAATAATGCTGTCGGACAAAAACCGTTGCCAAGTGGTTTGTTCAAATTTTTGACTTGATCGAATATTGCATACAATGGCTTTTTGCTGATAATTGGTTTCACTAAATTCGATGTGTGCCAGATTACGAATACGTGAACGTGCACCATCAGCACCAATGAGTAAACCACAAGATAACGACTGGTCATCATCAAGTTTTAGCTGATAGCCTTTTTCAGTTTTTTCAATGTCATCAAGTTTTGCACTGATAAACGTCACTTTAGTATCATTTAAGGCTGTGAACATAGCTGATTGAATCGCATCGTTTTCAACAATATGGCCTAGATGGGTTAGGTCATCATCAGTGGCGTTAAAGTCTAAATTGCCATGAGAATTTTGATCCCACACCTTGGTTTGGGTAAAGGCATGTTTGCGTTTGATTAAATCCCAAACACCAATGCTTTGTAAAAAGGATTCTGAAGTAGGAGTGATGGCGCTAACACGTGTGTGAAAATCTTTGTTTAGCTTTGGATTGGGATTGTTTGGCTCAATAATAGCAATCGTGGCGTTGGTTTTTTGCGACATGCTGAGTGCAAATGCTTGCCCAACCATGCCGCCACCAACAATCACCACATCAAAGTTATTCATTGGCTTCTCCTGCAATGGTCATTTGCTTGATCAATACCGAGCCCACTTTCATATTACTGCGCTGATCAACATCATTGCCCACATGGACAACACCTAAAAGCATGTCTTTAAGATTGCCAGCAATGGTTAGGCCTGAAACCGGGTATTGGATTTCACCATTTTCTACCCAAAAACCGAGTGCGCCACGAGAATAATCACCCGTTGTGGCATTCACCCCTTGCCCCATAAGTTCGGTCACTACTAGGCCCTTACCCATGTCTTTAATAATCTCATCTAGTCCGCCATCAAAATTGGCTTCAATCATAACATTATTAGTGCCACCGGCATTAGCCGTGGTTTTTAAACCGAGTTGATTGGCAGAATATTGCCCCATTACGTAACTACATACTCGGCCGTCTTTAACAAAATATTGCTCGCGTTTTAACACGCCGTCTCGATCAAAAGCTTTAGCTCCTAATGTTTTTTTAACAAAAGGATTCTCAAACAAACTGATGTTTTCTGGCAAGACGATTTGATCAATACTGTTTAATAAAAAAGTCGATTTTTTGTATTGTCTTGAACCTCCTAAGGCGCCTAAAAGCTGTGCGAATAATCCACCCGATAATCTCGATGTAAAAATTACTGGGCACTTTTGAGAAGGCAGTGAGCGAGCACCGAGTTTTTCCTGTACCAATTCAGCGGCTTTAACGCCTACTTGTGTTGGCGTTTGCATATCGCTTGCATCCAGCGCTGTGGTGTATTCATAAGCTGTTTGCATGTCGTCATCACGCTTGGCAATAAGCGAACAATTAAGTGAGTGACGTGTACTGCTTTGTGAAGCAATTAAACCGTTGGAGTTGGCGTACAAGCCTTCACCTTGAAAGCTGGAAACTTCTGCACCTTCAGAGTTATCAATTTCAGATTGTTCTAGGGCAATTGCTTCACATTCCTTAGCAAGGTTAATACTGTGCTGTGCATCTAAATCCCAAGGGTGATAAAGGTCTAAATCTGGCGCATCAAATGCCATTAGTTCTTTTGGCGCTAGGCCATTAAAAGGGTCGTCTTGTGTGTATTTTGCAATCAAGCAGGCAGACTCAATGGTTTTATTAAGGCTGTCTTTACTTAGGTCGACACTTGAGGCATGGCCTTTTTTTTGACCTAAAAAAACATTAATCTCAAAACTTTTGTCTAGGTGGTACTGCAACGTTTCTACTTCGCCAAGCCTAACTGCAGTCGAAACGCCTGAGCTTGATCCTAATGATATTTCATAATCACTAACGTTGTATTTTTTGAGTAGCTCGATGGCTAATTGTGCGGTTTGTTCTAAAGATGACATGGGTAGAATTATACTAAGTAATCTAAATCAGTTGGCTGTGGAAATTCAGTTGAATGATGTGAATGCTGAATATCAAGTATGAGCGATTTGGCTGGCGTCCATAAAGCAAAGATACCTAGAGTAATAATCATTGCACCAGAGAGTTTTCTTACTAAAGGTTTTTTAATGGCTTCGCTTAGTTTTGAAGAAAACCCTGCCATTAACAATAAACTGGGCAATGTACCTAGCCCAAAAGCCAACATAATTAACCCGCCTTGAACAGTAGAGCCAGATAGTGCGGCAAAACTCAGCGCGCCATAAACCAAGCCACAAGGAATTCCGCCCCAAAATAATCCCACCAAAAAGGCGCTTTTTAAACTGGTCACTGGTAAGAATTTTTGGCTAATAGGCTGTAACTTTGCCCAAAGTTTAGCGCCAACTTTTTCCAACAATTGTATGCCAGCATACCAATTAGCGATATACAAACCTACTAATATCATTAGCACGCCTGAGAAAATCCTTAGCGCATGATCAAGCGCACTCATTTTTAACATGTTTGAAAGCAACTCACCAGCCAAACCAAAAATAGCACCCATTAGGATATAACTAAGAATCCGACCCGTGTTGTAATTAAGGTGATATAAGGATGTTTTTTTAGCGTTAGATCTAAGCTCTGCTGGCAGAGCTGAAGTCAGTAGTGCAACCACGCCACCACACATACCCAAACAATGCACACCACCCAACAAGCCCATCAAAAAGACAATGGTTAGCGTGTTTATATCGATCATTGAATTTTAGTGACTTCCAATAAATGTAGTCGTCTGGAATCGGTTTTTAACACTTTAAAATTAAAGCCTTGTAGATCGATATCATCCATCTGCTCTGGTAAATAAGTGAAGCCAGAAACCACAAAACCAGCAACGGTATCTACATCGCCAACTTCAAGTGAGACGTCAAAAAATTCATTAAATTCTTCTAGCGGTGTATTGGCCTTAAGTAAATAACGACCCTCGCCAAAATCAATAATATTGTCTTCTTCGAAATCATGCTCGTCTTCAATCTCGCCTACGATTTGCTCAAGCACGTCTTCGAGTGTAACTAGGCCAGCAATCTCACCATACTCATCCATCACAATCGCCATGTGTGAGCGCTTTTGTTGGAAATCTCGCAGCAATGCACCCAAGGTTTTGCTTTCTGGCACCAAGATAGCAGGGCGTAGATATTCTTTATAGCTAAATTCTTTTTTCTGATTACTAACCAAATGACTAAGCAAGTCTTTTGCCAAAATCACGCCTTGTACTTTGTCTTCTTTTGTGTTTAATATAGGGAATCTTGAATGGGCAGACTTCACCATGACTGCTAGCAAATCTTTGGTTGAAATATCGTGTTGAATCAGTACCATTTTGGTTTTTGGTACCATGACATCACGCACCTCTAAATTTTCAAGTTGCATGGTGCCTTCAATCAAAGATCGAGAATGTGAATCAACGATATGATTCTCTTCAGACTCTTTTAAAGCTTGTAGTAGTTCGTCGCTAGAATTGATTGGGGAATGGAAAAATTGTTTTTTTAATCTTTGTAAAAAAGACAATGTCGAGGGAGGTTGTTCTTCGTTCATTTAAAATTAAATATTTATCAGGTCGCTATTGTACCAAAAATCAAGTTTTTTTACCACTACGCATAACTTTTCCCTTTGCAGCACGCTCTTTGCGTACTTGTTTTGGGTCAGCAATCAGCGGTCGATAGATTTCTACACGGTCTTTTTCACGTAACACGGTATCTAGTTTAGCAATTTTTCCAAAAATACCGGTTTTGTCCTTGGTTAAATTGATTTGAGGGTAAGTATCAATAATGCCAGACAATTCAATCGCTTGCTTAAGCGTTGTGCCTTCGTCTACCTCTAAAGCAAGTAGGGTTTGTTTTTTTTCTAATGCGTAAGCAACTTCAACTAGCATCGCAGAGCTGTTGTGCCTTAGCAAAGTCTAACGTACCTTCATAAATAGCACGGCCAGTAATCGCACCGGTGATTCCGTGATGTGCTTCAACCAATAAATTGGTAATATCGTCCATATTGGTAATACCGCCTGAAGCAATAATAGGGATTGAGGTTTGCTTGGCTAAATCAGCAGTAGCTTCTACATTCACTCCTTGCATCATGCCATCTCTAGCAATGTCGGTATACACAATAGAACTTACACCATCTTGTTCAAACTTCTTAGATAGATCCACCACGTGTAAGTCAGTTTGCTTGGCCCAGCCTTCAGTCGCAACCAAGCCGTTATTTGCATCTAGGCCAACAATAATTTTGCCAGGGAACTCACGACACAGTTCTGATACAAATTCAGGGTGTGTGACTGCCATGGTGCCAATAATCAAATAACTGATGCCTGCCTCAATGTAAGTGTTGGCAATCTGCATATTACGGATACCGCCACCAATTTGTACAGGTAGATCTGGAAATGCCTTGGTGATCTCGGTTACGCTAGTGGCGTTGATTGGCTTGCCTTCAAAAGCACCATTAAGATCTACCAGATGCAAACGCTTAGCGCCTTGCTCTACCCATTGCGCTGCCATTTCAGCCGGATTGTCAGAAAATACCGTAGTATCGTCCATCAATCCTTGTCTTAGGCGAACACACTGGCCATCTTTTAAATCAATTGCGGGAATAATAATCATATTTTTTATTTATGCGTTGTTATGGCGGCGATAACCAATCGCTTCAATTAAATGTTGTTTATCAACTGTCTCACTGCTATCAATATCAGCAATGGTTCTAGCGACTTTAAGTATTCGATGATAAGCTCTCGCTGAAAGCTGTAATTTATCAATTACAGCTTCTAGTAACTGCGTATTTTCTTTATCTAACGGTACCATTTTTTCTACTTCATCGGGGGTCAGCAAGTCATTCGATTTACTCTGCCTGCTCAGTTGCCTATTATAAGCACTTAGCACTCTATCGCGTATGGTTTCACTATTTTCAATCTGCTCTTGGGATTGACTCAATAACACTTCTTTAGGCAGTGGTGGCACATCCAGCACCATATCAATACGGTCTAGCAGTGGGCCTGATATCTTTGAATGATATTTATCTACCTGGTCTTCAGTGCAGTGGCATTTGGCCGTTCCATCGCCAAAATGCCCACAAGGACAAGGATTCATCGCACCAATCAATTGAAAATTAGCAGGGAATGTGGTTTGTTGCGCCGCACGAGACAAATGCACTTCACCATTTTCTAAGGGTTGTCTTAACACTTCTAAAACATTACGAGGAAACTCGGGCAACTCATCTAAAAATAACACACCTTCATGTGCTAAAGATATTTCACCTGGTTTAGGGTTGGCGCCACCACCTACTAGAGCGACTGCAGATGACGAATGATGAGGCGATCTAAAAGGTCGAATTTGCAAATCATTCAAACTCAGTGGTTTGTTTGCAACTGAATAAATTGAAGCACGCTCTAATGCTTTATCGGTGGTTAGTGGCGGCATGATCGACGGCAGTCTTTCTGAAAGCATGGTTTTTCCAGAACCTGGCGGACCAATGAGCAGGATATTATGCCCACCAGCGGCAGCAATCTCTAATGCGCGCTTTGCATGATATTGCCCTTTAACTTGGGAAAAATCTTTATTATATACAGCGGCTTTCTGCGCACCAATACTGGGTTTCTTTATTTCAGAAACGCCTTGCAAAAATCCACAAACTTCTAGTAAGTGCTGACTTGGATAAATTGACGCACCTTCAACTAGTGCACCTTGATCGTAATTTTCTTTTGGGATAACAACAGAATGCTGATTATTTGTCGCTTCAACAATGGCAGGCAATAGACCTTCTGTTGGTCGGAGCAGGCCATCAAGACCCAGCTCACCAAAAAATTCAAACTTAGTGATATCGAGTTTTGTCTTAAGCTGGCCTGATGCAATTAACAAGCCTAGGGCAATTGGCAAATCATAACGACCCCCGCTTTTAGGTAAGTTTGCTGGCGCCAAGCTCACGGTAATTCGCTGGTTGGGAAATTTAAATTGTGAGTTCATTAGTGCGCTTCGCACACGATCTTTAGACTCTTTAACCGCACCCTCTGGTAAGCCGACAATTGCAAAACTTGGCAGACCGCCTGAAATATGCACCTCGATCGTCACCAAGGGAGCATCCATTCCTGTAGACGCTCGGGTAAAAACTTTAGCTAGTTGACTCATACAGCTTCTAACTCTTCAAGGCTCCATCTGGGCTTGACGATGATCTCATTACCAACTGAAACTTGTCCTTTGGTTAATCGTAAATGCCCAGCAAGAGCGATCATTGCACCGTTATCAGTGCAAAACTCTTGCCTAGGATAGAATACTTCGGCATCTAGTTTTTTTCCCATTTTGTTTAAAACCTGGCGCAAAGATTGATTAGCACTAACGCCACCTGCTACCACCAAGGTGGAATATTTAGTTTTCTCTAATGCACGTCTACACTTAATCATCAGAGTTTGTGTGGCTGCTACTTCAAAAGCCTTAGCAATATCGGCTTTTTGCTCTGGGTGTTTGGCAAATGTATTGCGTGCAAATGTCTTTAAACCACTGAAACTAAAATCCAGGCCTGGGCGATCTGTCATCGGCCTTGGAAATTTGAACTGAGTATCGTCACCTTGTTCAGCTAACGTTGCCAGTGCTGGCCCGCCTGGGTAGCCCAGTCCTAAAATTTTGGCAGTTTTGTCAAACGCCTCGCCCACGGCATCGTCTAGTGATTCACCTAGTATTTGATAATCACCAATGCCTTTAACATCGACCAACATTGTGTGCCCACCAGACACCAATAATGCTACAAATGGAAATTGTGGCTGTGTTTCTTCAAGTAGTGGTGCTAACAAATGCCCTTCCATATGGTGCACTGCTAAAGCAGGAATATTAAGACTCCAAGCCAAACTCCTAGCAACTGATGAGCCTACCAATAAAGCCCCTGCCAAACCTGGACCAGCTGTATAGGCAATACCGCTAACATCACTAAGCTGGAGCTTTGCCTCAGATAAAACCGCTTTAATTAAAGGAATGGTACGTTGAATGTGATCACGCGAAGCTAGCTCTGGCACTACGCCACCATATTCTGCATGCATCTCAACCTGTGAAAACAATTGATGCGCGATCAAGCCTTGGTCTGATGAGTACAGGCCGATACCAGTTTCATCACAAGAGCTCTCAATACCTAGTGTAACAAAGGGCTTAGTGCTCACTATTTGATTCGCCTAAGTAGACTTTTTTAACATCCTCATGAGATAAGATTTCTTCTTTATTGCCTTTGGCAATAATTTGCCCACCATGAAGCACGTAAGAGTGATCACAAGTATCTAGCATTTCTCGATAATTATGATCAGTAATAAGCACACCAATGCCTTTGTCTCTCAGGTGATAAATAATTTGCTGAATATCACCCACTGAAATTGGGTCAACGCCAGCAAAAGGCTCGTCTAACAATACAAATTTTGGATCCATTGCCAACGCTCTAGCAATCTCAACACGTCTACGCTCACCGCCTGAAAGACTTAAGCCGTCAATATGACGAATGTGCCCAATACTAAACTCATCTAACAATTCTTCTAATCGGTGTTTTCTTTGTTTTTTATCTAGCTCAGTATTGAGCTCCAAAACCGCCATGATATTATATTCAACAGACAGCTTTCTGAAAATAGAAGGCTCTTGAGGCAGGTAACCCAACCCTAGTTTTGCGCGCTTATGCATCGGTAATTTACTTACTTTGGTGTTGCCAATATACACCTGGCCTTTGCCTGCTCTTACTAGACCGCAAGCAATATAAAAACACGTGGTTTTACCTGCACCATTCGGCCCTAACAAACCAACAATTTCACCCGCTTTTACTTCAAAAGAAACATCGCTAACAACCTCACGTCGAGTGTATTTTTTTCGAATATTTTGAACAGTTAATGTGTTTTCTTGCATAAATTAACAAAGCATTGTTTTGAGTGCCTAATCTTACCCTAAATTAGGCGAATTTGTTCAGAGCTATAAGCTTCAATCATAGTGTTGTCTGACTTGATCAATAACGCACCTTGCTCGTTGACTCCGCTGGCAATGCCGACAGTTCTGCTGTTTTGATAATCAAGTTCCAACTGCTTTCCTAGTAAATAATCATACTGATGCCATTGGGACTTGAAACCGGAAAATCCGTGTTGTTCAAAATACTGACAAGACTTTAATAAGTTGTTGATCAGTTTTTCATGCAAGGCTACTAAATTAGGAAGATTTGAACAAATTTTTGACAAATCAGTCCATGGCGTATCGCATTCAAAGCTTGCATCCAATTGATAATTTAGGCCCAAGCCTATAACCACTGATTGGTGATTATCTTGCACAGTATTTTCGATCAAGATACCAGCAATTTTTTGATCTTTAAAATAAACATCATTTGGCCATTTAAGCTTTAAGTGTTCAACTTGATATTCGTCTTCTAATGTATTAATTATCGATAGGCCTATTGCTAAACTTAGGCCGTTTAAAGCAACATCAACAGAAAATGGTCGGCGCAACGACAACAAAACACTACTGTCTTTTTTGCTCAGCCATGTTCTTTGGTACTGTCCTTTGCCGGCAGTTTGCTCTCTCGCAATACAGACTTTAACATCTTTAGAAAAAGGAAACTTAACTAGGTAGTCATTGGTGCTAGTTGTTGATTCTAAAACAAAGCATTCAACACCACTATCAAGTCTTAAATCAGAATAATCAATCATAGAGCAATATTTGATAAAATAACTAAATTAATTTTACACCTTAATTATTTATGAAATTAGCACTCGGTGTTGAGTACCTAGGTACAGACTTCCATGGCTGGCAGTTGCAAAAATCTGGAATTCGAACGGTTCAACAAGTGGTTGAAGAGTCTTTATCGAGCATTGCTGACGAACCTGTTCGCGTGTTTTGCTCTGGCAGAACTGATGCTGGTGTCCATGCTTTGGAGCAAGTCATTCATTTTGAAACTGATGTAGTTCGAGAAGATAAAGCCTGGTTGTTTGGTGGTAATGTTAACCTACCTTACGATGTAAATTTTAAATGGGTTAAGCGAGTGGATGATGATTTTCATGCGCGTTTCAACGCCCATGCTAGGCAATACCACTACAAAATCCACAATACGCCAGTACGCTCTGCGTTAGTGTCTGCATATACATTGTGGGAGCCGAGAGTATTAGATATAGCGGTCATGAAGCAAGCTGCTGAGTACTTATTGGGTGAACATGATTTTTCTAGCTTTAGAGGGAGTTTGTGCCAGGCAAAATCCCCTATCAAAACCATTGAATTCATTCGCTTGGCCCAGGCCGGAGATGAAATATTATTAGACATTAAAGCCAACGCCTTCTTGCACCACATGGTGCGTAACATCGTAGGCACACTACTCAAAGTTGGTAGAGGTGAAAAACCGGTTGGATGGGTTAAAGAAGTGCTAGATGCAAAAGACAGAAAACGTGCTGGCGCTACTGCCGAACCACAAGGTCTATACTTTGTAAAAGCCTTTTACAAAAAGCTGTAAATACTAGGCCTCAAACAACTATCACAACAACAGTTTGCAAGTGTTTTTATGATATTAAGTGTTTGAGAGGACTGTGAGAAGCCGCCTCTTCATCACCCAGCTCTTTCCAAGCAAAACGAAGTGCATCGGTACGACGCTCATAAAAACGCTCTTCACCATATTTGTCCATAAAGCCTGAGCGCTTAAGCACTCTTTCAATGCCCTCAGTACGAGCAAATAAGATTTCTACGCCACCGGCAGAACAACGATCTAAAAGCCCTGACAAAACATCTTCTCCAGAAGCGTCAATCTGGTTAATACCGGCCATATCAACAATAATGTACTTTAAACACTCGTGTTTATCGGCAATTAGTTTTAAGATTTTATCTTCAAAATAACCTGCGTTAGCAAAGTAAAGCGAGCCAGAATATTTAACAATTGAAACCACTTCACAACGATCTAGTTTATTGTCTAGTGCGTTAACAAACATTGACGACCCATCATGGGCAGATAATTCAGTAAATCTTGGCTCCATCGTGCGATACAAGAACAACGTTAATGACAAAATCACACCGATTACAATGCCGTTTTCAAGATGTGGTGCAAATAATAGCGTCAATACAAACGATACAACTGCAACAATCGCATCATGCTTTTCAACTTTCCAAGCGTGCATGATTGGTGCAAATTTGATCAGATTAATTACTGCCATGATAATTACAGCTGCTAAAGTTGCTTGAGGTAAGTGATATAAAAGAGGTGTTAAGAATAACAAAGTAATACCAACAATGACTGCTGTCACTACCGATGAAAAACCTGTAACCGCGCCTGCAGAAATATTAACCGCAGAACGTGAAAATGAGCCTGATACTGCATAACCTTGGAAAAGACTAGAAACAACATTTGCCAAGCCTTGGCCCATTAATTCTTGATCAGCATTCAGGCGCTGTTTGGTTTGCGCAGCCATGGCTTTAGCAATAGAGATAGCTTCCATAAAGCCAATGAGACCAATGGTGATAGCTGTAACAACCATTTGATTGATTACAGAAAAATCGAAGCTAGGCATCATCATTGCTGGTAAGCCCTCAGGAATAGCGCCAACAATCGCGCCACCAAGGCCGCCATCTTCCACAGACAAACCAAAGCTCATTGCCCAAGAGATAATTGTTGTTACTGCAACTGCAATCAAAACGCCGGGTAATTTTGGTGCGTATTTTTTAACACCGATCATAATGGCAAAAGCAACAATTGCAGCAAATAAAGTCCAACTATTGGTATGCTGAGTGGCATTAACTAACGTACCCCATACTTGCTCGTAAGTATGTTCACCCATACCTTTATCAACACCAAATACTTTGTTTAACTGTGATGTTCCAATAATAATCGCAGCTGCGTTGGTAAAACCAACCACCACCGGATGTGATAAGAAGTTAATAACTAAACCAAGCTTTAATGCGCCCAAAGCAAACTGAAATACACCTACTAAGAACGCTAATAACGAGGCGTAAGCTGCGTATGTCACCATGTCTGCGCCTGGTGGAATAATGGTTGGAATCGCTGCTGCTGTTAATAAAGATACAACGGCAACAGGGCCTGTGCCTAATTGGCGAGATGAGCCCATCAATGCTGCGATCATCACTGGTAAGAATGAAGCGTATAAACCGTATTGTGGCGCAAGGCCTGCCAATTGTGCATAAGCCATTGATTGTGGCACTAACACCAATGCAACGGTTAAACCTGCAACTAAATCTGCTTTTAATATATCTTTATCTTTAATCTCATGAATCCACGCCAAAAAAGGCAAAAACCTTGCAATCTTATCCATTTGTATTCCAATTAATTTAAAAAATCTAACGTCAGACGAGTTAGAAGAATATAAGCGATATATTATATAATAATACCCCCATTTAATGGGTGTTATTTTGTATAATACTTCACTTGTCTTTTTCGGCAAAAATTCTTAACTACAGCTCTTAATCATCAACAAGGATGCATCATGAAATTAATTGAAAATCTACACTTTAACAATGTCCGTGGCGATATTACTGGTGGTATTACAGCAGGTGTAGTAGCACTACCATTCGCTATTGCCATGGGTTTAGCTTCGGGCGCAGGCGCAATTGCAGGCTTGTACGGTGCAATTATCACTGGTTTCTTTGCAGCTTTATTTGGCGGCACAGGTGCACAAGTTTCTGGCCCGACTGGCCCAATGACAGTAGTTATGGCGCTGATTGTAACTAAATACATCGCCATGTTTCCAGAAACGGGCTTGGCTATTGCTTTCACCACCGTGGTTTTGGGTGGTTTATTCCAGATTGGTTTTGGTATTTTAAAGCTTGGTCGCTTCATCAATCTAATGCCTCACCCAGTAACTTCTGGCTTTATGACTGGCATTGGCGTCATTATTATTATCTTACAAATTCCACAAGTGTTAGGCTTGTACGAGATCAAAGGCTCAACCATGGGGATTTTTTCTCAATTAAGTGATGTTGAAAGCTATTTTGCAAATACTGGCGCTATCACCATTGCACTTATTACGTTAGCAGTTGTTTATTTATTACCTAAGAAAATTGGTAAATTTATCCCTTCACCCTTGTTTGCATTGATTACAGGTACTTTAATCTTATTCTTCTTTCCTGAGTTTTTCTCATCAGAAGCAGAACCGTTAAACAACATGATTCTAGGTGAGATACCAACAGGATTACCTTCATTCCAAATGCCAGTTTGGGAAGCGAGTATTATTTTTGATATGGCCGCCTCAGGCATGATGCTGGCTATCTTAGGCTCAATTGACTCGCTATTGACTTCCTTAGTATCAGATGAAATCACTCGCACCCATCATAAATCAGATCGTGAATTAATTGGCCAAGGTATTGGTAATACCGTATCAGGTTTATTTGGTGGTTTGCCGGGTGCAGGTGCAACCATGCGAACTATGACCAACGTTAAAGCTGGTGGCTTAACACCAATTTCTGGTGCATTACACGCTGTTCTGCTATTGGCAATTGTTTTAGGTGGTGCGCAATACGCTCAGTCAATTCCGTTAGCCGTACTTGGTGCAATCTTAGTTAAGGTAGGCACTGATATTATTGACTGGGAATATTTGAAAGGCTTAATTTCAGCACCGAAGTCTGGCGCACTTATTATGATTGTTGTTCTAGGTATTACTGTACTTTACAATCTAATGGCTGCTGTCGGTGTTGGACTGGTGATGGCAAGCTTGATTTTCTTACAAAGAATGACAGATGTGCAATTAGCCAGTATTGTTTCTGTGCAAACTATTGAAGATGCTTCACATTTGGATGAAACGCATCAAGAGTTGATTCGTGCTGGCAATACCTTGTTTTACCAACTTAATGGCCCTATGAGTTTTGGCTCAGCCAAAGGCATTGTTCGAGACTTCTCGACTAAAACTAATTACAATAGAGCGATTCTAGATCTATCAAATGTGCCTGTAATTGATTACACCACTTCACGCGGCATTGCTGAGATTTGCAATATTTGTATTGAAAAATCTGCCGATATCACCATTGTTGGCGCCAATACCAAAGTTAGGCACTTCTTAGAGAATGTTGGCATTGACAAATCTTTGTTAAGTTAAGCGGCTCATTATTAATAAAAAACCCGCAGTTGCGGGTTTTTTTATTGTGTGACATTCTGATATCTTTAAAAATCCTCATCCCAATCAACTAATATTTGCTGTTTATCAATATCAACTGAAATCAAAAATGGCTCAATATACGGCACCCAATGTTCTTTTTTGCCGTTAACCACCAAGACGTTATTGGCGCCTGTGTCTACTAAATTTAACACCTTTCCAAGAACAACATTGTTTTGGTTAATGACTTCCAGTCCAATCAAATCTTCCCAATAATGTTTGCCTTTAGGTAATTTTGGTAGTTGTGACTTCTCAATGTATAAATCAACACCAATCATTGGCTTGGCCTGGTCACGATCATTAGTATCTTTAAGCTGGGCAACAATAGTCTTGCCTTGCTCTCGCCCCTTAATAATATTTAGCGTTTGCCACTGGCCATCTACCTTGATATGCCAAGGCTGATAAGATAGGATATTTTTTCTAGGATGGGTATGTGAAAATATTTTCACCCAGCCCTGAACGCCAAAAAGGCCATTGATCTTGCCGACCAACAGCCTTTTAGGACTAGAAGTGGTTGCTGTTGAATTACTCAGCAGCTTTTTCCTCTTCTGCTGGAGTTTCTGCATCGGCTTCAGCGGCTGCAGCAGCTTCTGCTTCAGCTGCTGCCTTAGCTTCCGCTTCCTCTGCCGCTTTTGCCTCAGCTTCTGCTTTCGCTTCTTCGTCTGCTTTTGCTTTTGCTTCAGCTGCTAATTTAGCCGCTATTGCTGCTGCTCTAGCATCTTGCGCCGCAACACGTTTTTCACGAATTGAAGGGTCTTTAAACTCTTTAACAAGTTGCTTAACACGATCAGAGATTTGTGCACCTTTTGATGTCCAGTAATCTAATCTATCTTCTTCGATGGTAAGCCTAACTTCTTGTCCACGAGCAACTGGATTAAAATATCCAATACGCTCAATGTAACCACTGTCTCTACGCTTTCTAGAGTCTGTTGCTACAATTGAATAAAAAGGTTTTTTCTTGGCTCCACCTCGGGCTAGTCTAATTTTAACCATGGGTTTTTTGCTCCTTTATATTATTTATTTACTCATGCCAAAAACGACATAAGACGCGAAATTATATCAGTTTTTCGATATCACGTGCTAATTTCTCAGCATCACCGATGTAAGTCATTGGTGTTAACTCTGCTAATGCCTGCTTAGCCTCTTCTGGCATATCCAGATCTTTCACAAACTCAGCCAACACCTGTGCGTCAATCGTATTACCACGAGTTAGCGCTTTTAACTTTTCATAAGGGTTTTCAATGCCGTAACGGCGCATCACGGTTTGGATTGGCTCAGCCAACACTTCCCACGAACTGTCTAAATCTTCTAACAACCTAGTCTCATTGGTTTCTAATTTTCCAATGCCCTTAGCAATCGATGCATACGCCACCAAACAATGTGCGCAACTAACACCAAGATTTCTAAGCACGGTTGAATCCGATAGGTCTCTTTGCCAGCGTGAAATGGCTAATTTATCTGCTAAGTGAGTATTGATTGCATTGGCAATGCCTAAATTTCCCTCACCATTTTCAAAATCAATTGGGTTAACCTTGTGTGGCATAGTTGACGAACCCACCTCACCAGCAATGGTTTTTTGCTTGAAATAACCGAGTGATACATAACCCCAAATATCACGACAGAAATCAATCAAAATTGTATTAAAACGATTCATTGAATGGAAATATTCAGCCATATAATCATGCGTTTCAATTTGTGCTGTGTACATGGCGTAATTCACGCCCAGGCCTTCAATAAAATCTTGCGAAATACTTTGCCAATCAAGGTTTGGATATGCTGATATATGCGCGTTAAAATTACCCACAGCGCCATTAAACTTGCCCATAATTTTTACACTTTCTAACTGTTCAATTTGTCGTTTCAAACGGAATGCAAAATTGGCCATTTCTTTACCAACCGTTGTTGGGGAAGCGGTCTGACCATGAGTACGGGACAACATTGGAATGCTTGCATTGTCTTTTGCAAGACCACCAATCAAAGACAAAACATTTTTCATCTGCTCTAAAACTACTTCGCGACCATCAATTAACATTAGCGCGTGCGAAAGGTTGTTAATATCTTCAGATGTGCAAGCAAAATGGAAAAATTCACTAACGGCATTAAGCTCAGCATTGTCTTTAATTTTGTCTTTTAAGAAATACTCAACCGCTTTAACATCATGATTAGTTGTACGCTCAATATCTTTGACTGCCTGCGCATCATCCAATGAAAAGTTTGTGGCAATATCAGCTAAAAATTGGCTAGCCTCAGCACTAAATGCGGGCACTTCACTAATGCCATCATTTTCTGCCATGGCTTGTAACCATTTGACCTCGATTAATACACGGTATTTAATTAAACCAAATTCGCTAAAAATTGCACTTAAAGTGTTAGTTTTCTCAAAATAACGCCCGTCAACAGGGGAAATAGCGGTTAAAGCATTGAGTTCCATAATTCGTATCGCCAAATCAAATAAATGGTAAAATTATACGCCTTATATGATTCACTTATTAAACAGATGAAAACAGCCTATTTAGCTCACATTGACGAGCGCGCCCGAGACAATTTACCACCATTGGCACTCAATGCAGAACAAACTAAATCTGTTGTTGAAAATTTAGTTAACAACAATGACGAAAAATTTTATCTTGACCTGTTAACGCATCGAGTGCCACCTGGTGTTGATGAAGCAGCATACGTTAAAGCTAGCTTTCTATCCAGTGTCGCCAAGGGTGAGCAAAACTGTAACGCGATTAACCCAGAGCAAGCCACTTTTTTGCTAGGCACAATGCTAGGTGGTTACAACATTACGCCGCTAATTGATTTGTTAGACATTGATGCGACCGCTCAGATGGCTTGTGATGCACTGTCTAAAACACTGTTAATTTATGAGGCGTATCAAACGATTGTAGAAAAATCTACCGACAATGTCTTTGCCAAAAAAGTGGTTGATAATTGGGCAAATGCTGACTGGTTCACTACCAAAGATGAATTGCCAAGAGAAATAAAACTTACAGTCTTTCGTGTTGAAGGTGAAATCAATACTGATGATCTATCGCCTGCTACTGAAGCCTGGTCACGCCCTGATATTCCACTCCATGCACAATCAATGCTTGGGAAAACAATGGAAAACCCTTTGGAAACTATCGAAAAGCTAAAAGGAAAAGGCTTGCCATTAGCTTTCGTTGGCGATGTGGTTGGTACCGGCTCTTCACGTAAATCGGCTATTAATTCTGTACTTTGGCACATGGGTAATGATATGGATTACGTGCCAAATAAACGTGGTGGTGGTGTGGTGCTCGGTGACAACATCGCTCCAATTTTCTTTAACACAGCAGAAGATTCGGGCGCATTGCCGATTGAATGTGATGTGACTAAACTCAAGATGGGTGACGAAATTACTGTCTATCCATACGAAGGTAAAATTATTAACGCCAATGGCAAGGTTGTTTCTACGTTTAAATTAGCGCCAACTACCATGCCAGATGAAGTGCGTGCAGGTGGCCGTATTCCTTTAATTATTGGCAGGGGCCTTACAGACAAAACCCGTCAAGACTTAGACCTTCCTGTTAGTGAACTTTTCTTGCGCCCACACGATGCTAGTGATAGTGAAACAGGCTACACATTAGCCCAAAAAATCGTTGGTAAGGCTTGTGGTGTTGATGGCGTACGTCCTGGCACTTATTGCGAGCCACGCATGACCACTGTTGGTTCTCAAGACACAACTGGTGCGATGACTCGCGATGAACTAAAAGAATTGGCCTGTCTAGGATTTTCTGCTGACCTGGTCATGCAGAGCTTTTGTCATACCGCTGCCTACCCAAAGCCGGTGGATTTAGAATTACAACATTCATTGCCTGACTTTATGCAATCTCGTGGCGGTGTGGCACTTAAGCCAGGTGATGGTATTATTCACTCATGGCTTAATCGCATGCTACTACCTGACACGGTTGGCACAGGTGGTGATTCACACACACGCTTTCCAATTGGCATCAGTTTCCCAGCAGGCTCTGGTTTGGTGGCTTTCGGTGCATCAATTGGGGTATTGCCGCTGGATATGCCAGAATCAGTATTGGTTAAATTTAGTGGCGCCATGCAAGAAGGTATAACACTGCGTGATTTGGTTAATGCTATCCCGTATGTTGCTATTCAGCAAGGCCTATTAACCGTTGAGAAATCTAATAAGAAAAACATTTTCTCAGGTCGTATTCTAGAAATTGAAGGTTTGGGCGATCTTAAAATTGAACAAGCTTTTGAACTCACTGATGCTTCTGCAGAACGCTCAGCCAATGGCTGTACTATTAAACTTAACAAAGAGCCTGTAGCGGAATACTTACAATCCAACATTGCCTTATTGTCTTCAATGATAGAAATGGACTATGAAGATAAAAAAACCATTGCGCGTCGCATCCAAGCCATGCAAAAGTGGTTAGATGCACCTGAGTTATTAGAGGCGGATAGTAATTGTGAATATGCAGCAGTAATAGAAATTAATCTTAATGATGTTAAAGAGCCGATTCTCGCCTGTCCGAACGATCCAGACGACGTTAAGTTGCTCTCTGATGTGGCCAATACTCAGATCGATGAAGTCTTCATCGGCTCTTGCATGATGAACATTGGACATTTTAGAGCGGCTGCACAATTGTTAAAAAACACAACAGAAACAAAAACAGAACTATGGATTGCGCCGCCAACCCGCATGGACGAAGCGCAACTCAAAAAAGAAGGTGTCTACACAGTCTTTGAAAATCTTACAGAACGCACTGAAATACCAGGCTGTTCACTGTGCATGGGTAACCAGGCACGTGTTGAGAATAGCGCCACTGTGGTTTCAACTTCAACACGTAATTTCCCAAATCGTTTGGGCGATGGTGCTGATGTATATTTGTCTTCTGCTGAAGTCGCAGCGATTACTTCTAGATTAGGCCACATCCCTACCCATGAAGAATATCTCAATGCAATGAAAGAGATACAGCCTATGTCTGATGACATTTATCAATACTTAAACTTTGATCAAATCTCTGAATACCAAGAAGCAATCGGGCACATTGCGCTCGATACAATTCTTGAAAAGTAGCATTTACCAATAGACAATAAAAAAGCCGCTACTGCGGCTTTTTTATTGAAATTTATTAAAGAAACTTATTTAATCTTGGCTTCTTTGTACATAACGTGTTGTCTAACAACTGGATCAAACTTTTTAACTTCTACCTTTTCTGGATGAAGACGCTTGTTCTTAGTTGCTGTATAAAAATGGCCAGTTTTAGCCGATGATACTAATTTGATTTTTTCTCTCATATCTTACTCCTAAACCTTTTCGCCACGTGCGCGGATTTCCGCGAGCACAGTGTCAATGCCCTTCTTATCAACAACGCGCAAACCTTTTGCTGTTAACTTTAATTTAACAAAACGATTTTCACTCTCTACCCAAAAACGATGCGTGTGAAGATTTGGATAAAAACGACGACGCGTTCTGTTGTTCGCGTGTGACACATTATTACCACTAATTGGGCGCTTACCGGTGACTTGACATACCTTTGCCATAACTAAACTCATCTAAAATCTAAAAGAAAGGAATTATACTTAAAAAATTAACTAATTTCAAAGCGAATTTATATAAATATCCTATTTACTATTAGTTCAACAGACTGTATGATATCTCCACAATGGAGGGATGGCAGAGCGGCTGAATGCACTGGTCTTGAAAACCAGCAAGGGTTAATACCCTTCTAGGGTTCAAATCCCTATCCCTCCACCACTATTCTTATAGAAAAAACCATGCCAATAACCCGCTATACCATTTCAGGCATTACCAAAGACGGACAAAAATTCAGACCCAGTGATTGGACTGAAAGACTGGTATGCATCCAACCAGAGCAATTAAAACGCTATAACGGCCACCTGAAAATTAGCAAAATTGATGGTATTAAGTCTATTGTTTTTGACGATGACCTTAAATACGCTTGTGAACTTACTCATGAACGCATTCTTTCTTTTGCCAAAACTAATCACTTAAACGTTACTCAAGAAATAATTGAAGACGATAAATAGCTCGCACTAATCAACATAAGGGCCGTGCTGATAGATCGGCTGATGATGCGGAAAACCGCAACAAAACATAAATTCACTGCCTGTCTTTGCTTGGATAGATAAATTCTGTTCTTCATCGGCTTTAATCAGTAACGATTCAGTTGGGCTAAGTGCCTCGCCCGCCAAAACAATATCACCTGATAACACATAAATAACCGCATTAAGCCCTTGGTTAATATAGATTTGGTACTGTTTATTTTGTTCAATTTTTACATGCTGATAAGTAATATCTGTATGCAATTCAATCGGCGATCCCTCGCCAACAATCGTCCGACAATAGCCGCCTTCAAAAGTAGTGACAGGCAAATTTTTACTTAAAATCTGTTGATAACTGGGTTTAGTTGTTTTTAAGTGCTTGGGCAAATTAATCCACAGTTGAATACCGACACTTTGATTTTCTGCTGCTGGTATTTCTGAATGCACTATGCCTGAGCCTGCACAAAATACCTGAGCCCCGCCTTTACTAACAAATGCATCATTGCCTAAATTGTCTTTATGGTGCATGCCACCGGCCAACATATAGGTAATCGCCTCAAAGCCACGATGGGGATGGTCTGGAAAGCCGTGTCCAGCAGAAATATTAAAATGATCCCACAATACAAACGGATCAAAATTCATTCGTTGTGATATTGGAAATAGTCGATTGACAACCACACCATCACCTTCGAGTGTTTCTTGCGGATAAGCTTTAGTCAGCATATCCAAAATTTCTTATAAATCGTGCATTATTCATACTACAATACTAGCATGATTATCGGCATCCCAAAAGAAATTAAAGTGCACGAGTATCGTGTTGCTCTAACGCCACATGGTGCCAAGATATTGGTTGAAGCTGGCCACCAAGTCATTGTTCAATCAGGTGCAGGAAGTGCTATTGGATTTAGTAATCAAGATTATCAAGATTCAGGTGTTAGTATTGTCAATTCAGCCCAAGCTATTTTTGATCAAGCCGATATGGTTATTAAAGTCAAAGAGCCACAGCCAAGCGAATGCAAACTACTCAATAAAAATCAAATTCTCTTTACCTATCTACATCTAGCTGCTGACCCTAAACAAACCGAACTACTATTAGAATCTGGCAGTACTTGTATCGCCTATGAAACCATTACAGATAACAATAACCGTTTACCACTTTTACAACCGATGAGTGAAATTGCCGGCCGAATGTCGATTCAATCTGGTGCCCACCACCTAGAAAAAACCCAAGGTGGGTCAGGAGTATTACTAAGCGGCGCTACAGGCGTAAATCCAGCTCAAGTATTGGTGTTAGGTGGTGGCGTTGTGGGTATGAATGCTACTAAAGTGGCGCTTGGCATGGGTGCAAAAGTCACTATTCTTAATCGATCGCTTTCCAAGCGACTAACTGATTTTCAACAAAATCACGGCTCACAACTGTCTGTCGATCTATCTAGCCAAACCAATATTGAGCATCAGCTAAAATCCGCAGATTTGGTGATTGGCGCAGCACTTGTTGCAGGCGCTTCAGCACCAAAACTGATTACTCGAGAGATGCTTAAACTAATGAAAAAAGGCTCAGTTTTAGTGGATGTCTCTATTGATCAAGGTGGTTGCTTTGAAACTTCAAAAGTCACCACGCATGATCAACCAACTTATATGGTTGACGAAATTATTCATTATTGTGTGGGCAACATGCCAGGTGCGGTTGCACAAACGGCAACCCTGGCACTAACGAATGCTACTTTGCCTTATATTGTTAAACTTGCTAATAAGGGCGTTCAACAAGCCCTGCTTGATGATAATTTTATGAATGGTCTGAACATTCACCAAGGAAACATTACACACAGGTCTGTCGCTGAAGGCTTAGGCTATCAATATAGTCCAGCTCGGCTCTAAACGCCGTATTGATCTCTATAAGACTCAATACGCTCGATTAACACCTGATCATCGCCTTGCTTTAAATAATCAATGAGATGCGATAAGCTGATAATACTTAGAACAGTAATGCCGAAATTTTCTTCGACCTCCTGAATGGCTGATTTATCACCCTTGCCTTTTTCTTGACGATCAACAGCAACAATCACGCCTTTGGCCTTAGCGCCGTTTGCATCAATAATATCCATTGCTTCTCGAATCGCAGTGCCGGCCGTAATCACATCGTCAATAATCAAAATATCGCCTTCCAATGCATGGCCAACAATATCGCCACCTTCGCCATGGGTTTTGGCTTCTTTGCGATTAAAACTATAAGGTACATTTTTACCAAATGAATCATTCAGTGCCATTGCGCAAGCAGTAGCTAGTGGAATGCCCTTATATGCAGGCCCAAATAACACGTCAAACTCTAGCCCGCTTTCAGTAATGGCTTGTGCATAAAACTTGCCTAATTTTGAGAGGTGATCACCAGTATTAAATGAACCCGCATTAAAAAAATAAGGGCTAACACGCCCAGACTTCAACGTAAATTCGCCAAATTTTAGTGCGCCAATTTTCAACATAAAGTCTACAAAGTCTTTTTGATACTGCTGCATACAATCCTCTTAAATCATTAAAATATTTCCAATGAAGAGAATTATAACGGCTAACGTCAACGGAATTCGTGCAGCTGAACGAAAAGGTTTTTTCCAGTGGATGGAAACTCAGAATGCTGACGTGGTTTGTGTGCAAGAAATCAAGGCACAAGAAGATCAATTGGATGATAAATTTTATCCAAAAGGCGTGCACACTTATTATAAACCTGCCGAACGTAAAGGCTATAGTGGCACGGGTTTATACTGTAAACAAAAACCCGATCAAGTAATTTTTAGCCCTTGGGAAGATTTTGATTTCGAAGGGCGATTCATCCAGGCTGATTTTGGTAATCTCAGTGTTATTTCTATTTACATACCCTCTGGCTCAGCTAAGCAAGAACGTCAAGACTATAAGATGGAGTTTATGGTCAAACGCTTTATGCCTTACCTTGAAGCACTACAAAAAGACGGGCGAGAATATATCATTTGTGGCGATATCAATATTGTGCATAAAAAAATTGACATCAAAAACTTCAATGGCAATAAAAACCGCTCAGGCTGCTTACCAGAAGAACGTGCTTGGCTAGATCAACTCTTTGGTGAAGCCGGGTTTATTGATGCTTTTCGTGAAATTAACCAAGAGGCCGATCAATACACTTGGTGGTCTAATCGAGGGCAGGCTTGGGCTAACAATACCGGCTGGCGTATTGACTACCACATTCTCAGCGCCAATCTAAAAGGCACGCCGCAACGCGTTGAAGTATACAAAGAAGAGCGGTTCTCTGATCATTCGCCTTTAATTATTGATTACGATTTTTGATGGAAAAAATCACACACAAAATCCAAAGCTTTGTCAGACGCTCAGGCCGACTAACCCTTGGGCAAAAAACTGGGCTGATTGATTTATGGCCACAATTTGGCATTGATACCCCTACCGGACTAATTGATTTAGACAGCGTGTTTGCAAAAATCCAGCCTATCACATTAGAGATTGGATTTGGCAATGGCGACAGCCTATTAGAGATGGCAATTAATATGCCTGACCAAAACTTCTTAGGCATTGAAGTGTATGAGGCCGGTATAGGTAGGTTGATTAACGAGGCCAATAAACATCAACTCACCAACCTAAAAATTATTAAAGAAGACGCGGTTGAAATACTCAAACATCATATCAAAGATAAAAGCCTTGAGTCTTTTCAGCTGTTTTTTCCTGACCCATGGCACAAGAAAAAACACCACAAACGCCGTATCGTACAAACAGATTTCCTAGATTTAATTTCGAACAAACTGCAAAATGAAGGCACAATACACATGGCAACAGATTGGGAAAACTACGCACAACACATGATGGAAACACTAGAAAAACACCCGCACTTTAAAAACACGCTGGGTGCCCATATCTATTCATCAAGACCCGAACATCGGCCAGTGACTAAATTCGAACGCCGAGGCGAGCGACTAGGACACGGCGTTTGGGATTTGATTTTTATTAAGGAGTAAGCATGCTATTCCCTTTATTTGTTGTTGTAACGTTACTTGAAATCTATGTATTGGTATCCGTGGGTGAATCAATCGGTGGATTTTCTACAGTTCTGCTGGTGATTATCACCGCACTCATTGGCTCCACCTTGCTCAAACAACAAGGCTGGTCAACCATGGCTAAAGCACAAAGCGCTATGGCTAATGGACAAACACCAGCGTTTGAGATGATGGAAGGTGTGGTTATTTTAATCTCAGGTGTGTTGTTATTAACACCTGGGTTTCTCACTGATATACTTGGTTTATTAGGCCTAATGCCCTGGTCAAGAACTTACTTTATCGATCAATTTTTAAGTAAGAATGCTTCAAAGGTATTTTCCCAAAACAACTCGGTTTTTATTCACAAAACTGACTCTTCAGAAGATAAAAAACCTAAAAAAAATGGCACTATTGAAGGCGAGTTTTGGGAAGACTAAAAACCCTAAACGAATGGCTTGATTGGCAAGAAGGTCTACACACTCAAGAAATTGATCTTGGGCTTGAACGCATACAACGCGTTTATCAACAGCTATTTCCTGATGACTCTCCCTTTCAAGTCATTACCGTTGCAGGTACAAACGGCAAAGGCTCTACCATTGCTTTTATCGATAGTATTTACCAGCAATCAGATTTTAAAGTGGGCGCTTTCACCTCGCCACATCTTATTAAATATAATGAGCGATTTAACATTAATGGGAAAATGGCAAGTGATGAAATTATCTGTCAGGCCTTTGATACAATTGAAGCTTGTCGATCTGAAACGTCTCTAACCTATTTTGAATTTTCCACCTTAGCTGCACTGGTTATTTTTGCCTTTGAAAAAGTAGATGTTGCCGTTTTAGAGGTAGGCCTAGGCGGCCGACTTGACTCAGTAAACATAGTAGACCCTAATGTCAGTGTCATCACAAATATTGACATTGATCACACCGACTATTTGGGCGATACACGCGAAGCCATTGGTTTTGAAAAAGCCGGCATTATGAGAAGCAATACTCCTTGTGTTTGTGGCGATCAAGACCCGCCTAATACCATTCAAAAACAAGCTGATAATATTGGCGCCTTACTTACTTTTGTTAACAAACCTTATCAAGGCACCATCACACTCAAAGGCAAGCATCAACAATATAACGCAGCACTTGCAGTTGAAGCAGTTAACCAGCTACAGTCAGCACTTCCTATAGATCAAAATCAATTATCTCAAGGACTAAAAAAAGCCAGTCTTCCTGGTCGTTTTCAAATCAAGGAAATCAACAATAAGGCCATCGTGCTAGATGTTGCCCATAATGAAGCATCCATACAAGTCTTAGCCGAAACTCTAAAAGTAGAAAAAATATCAACTTTGGCAATCTTCTCGGCGCTTAAAGATAAAAACATTGAGCTTATGATTGGCGCAATCGAGTCTTGCATCGACGAATGGTTAATTGTGCCACTTTCAGTCAATCGTGCAATCAGCACCCAAAAATTAGTCGAAAAATTTAGTCTATCGAGCAAACTCACGACTTGTAAAGACATGGCGTCCGCTATCCATCAGGCACTCAATACACCCCAATATCAACGTGTTGTTATTTTTGGTTCGTTTCACACTGTGGCTGATGCCATAAAGATCCTAGATAAATATTAAACCTTCATGGTCTACGCATAGCGATATAATCTTGTAAAATTAGCGATTAATTAAGGAGTAAGAATGAGTGATTTTTTTGCAAATATTTGGGAAACAATTGGCCTATTAGTTTGGTCTGACTGGCTGACGATTGCCATCTTGATTGGCTTTCTTGTGGTTGGCATTAAACGTGGACTTGCTAAAGAGTTAATTAACCTAGCATTTTTAATATTGGCTATTATTGTTGCTTGGCTATTTTATCAATGGCTTGCTGGCACGGTACTGATTACCTGGCTAACACTCTCTCATCAATCACACTTAGCTATTGCTTTTGGCGTTCTTTTTATTGGCACTTTATTGATAAAAAAAGCATTATATAAACTCACAAACGCCTCATCTAGTATTAGCAACCCTTGTACGCTCAACCAAATCTTTGCCTTATTTGTATTTTTTACCGCCACGGCAGTTGCGAGTTGGCACTATTTGGACGGTATTGCCGGACTAGGTATTATGGAGATTGTTGTTACTAATGAATCACTACGAATTGGGTTGTCATTCGCTATTGTCTTTGCTATTATTGTCGGCGTGTGCTCTGCTATTTCAAACGCATTAAATATTTCAATTGGCTCAAGCAAGCCTTGTTTACTTGAGTCGTTTTTTCAAAAGATTTTAAACGGCCTTCATGGCGTTGACAGTGCTATCAACGCACGCAATGTTGATAGCACTAAAAATAAATTACTAGGTGGTCTAATCGGGCTAATCAAAGGCAGTTTAGCTATTTTGATTATGGTATTAGTTCTACAAAGTATTGAGTGGGTTTCCCAGCAAGACTATTGGGTTGAAACCAAAGGCACGCTCAGAACTTTTCAAGACGTGGCTTCAGATATAAAACCTGAATTGTCGCAACATTTATTATTTATCGAAAGCGAATAAGGAAATAACCTATGTGCGGCATTGTTGGTATTTTATCCACCACTAAAAAAGACACGGCGCTTTATATCTATGACGCCTTAACCATTCTCCAACATCGTGGGCAAGATGCCGCTGGTATTGTCACTTCGCATAAGGGTCGCTTCTACATGCGTAAGTCAAATGGCCTAGTTAGAAATTCATTTAGAACTAAGCACATGGCTAAACTTTTAGGTGATATGGGTATTGGTCATGTTCGTTATCCAACAGCTGGCAGCTCATCTGGTGCAGAAGCGCAACCTTTTTATGTGAACTCACCTTATGGTATTGCCTTTGCTCATAATGGCAACCTGACTAATACCAAACAGCTCGAAAAAGAGCTATTTGAACAAGACTTACGCCACATTAACACCAATTCAGATTCTGAAATCTTGCTCAATGTTTTCGCCAGTGAATTAGCCAAGTTAAAAAAACAACGCATTAACGAAAAAGATATCTTTGACTCAGTAAGCCAAGTACACAAACGCGTGCGTGGCGCCTATGCCGCAATCGGCATGATCCCAGGTTACGGTATTTTTGGCTTTCGCGACCCAAATGGCATTCGCCCCCTCATTTTAGGAAAGCGTACTACCGAAGGTGGCACTAAGTATATGCTGGCCTCAGAGAGTGTCGCCTTAACCGCATTAGGCTACCAAATTACGCGTGACATTGAGCCAGGAGAAACGGTTGTAATCGATCGAGAAGGCAATGTATTTACACAACAATGTGCAGATAATGCCAAATACTCGCCTTGTATTTTTGAGTTTGTTTATTTTGCCCGACCAGATTCAGTCATCGACAATATCTCGGTTTATAAATCTCGTCTAAGAATGGGTGATCGCCTTGCAGATAAAATTAATCGAGAATGGGATGTTAACGATATTGATGTTGTGATTCCAATTCCAGACACTTCTCGCGTTGCCGCCTTACAATTAGCCCACAAATTAAAAGTTAAATATTCTGAGGGTTTAATTAAAAACCGCTATATTGCTCGCACTTTTATTATGCCGGGGCAAAAACAACGCAAAAAATCAGTACGACAAAAACTCAGTACCATTGAGCTAGAATTTAAAGGAAAAAACGTTTTGCTAGTAGATGACTCCATTGTGCGTGGCACTACCAGTGAGCAGATTGTACAAATGGCGCGTGATGCTGGTGCTAATAAGGTATTTTTTGCCTCAGCTGCACCACCGGTGCGCCATCCCAACGTTTATGGCATTGATATGTCTAGTGAAAAAGAATTTATTGCACATGATAAAAATGTAGATCAAATCTGCCAAGCTATTGGTGCTGACAAGTTAATATACCAAGATTTAGACGATCTAATTTGGTGTGTCCAGCAAGGTAATTCAAACATTACTGAGTTTGATTGTTCTTGTTTTAATGGTGAGTATGTCACTCAAGATATTGACAAAAATTATCTTGATCAAATCGAATCTTTGCGTTCTGATTCTGCCAAGCAAAAAAATAACACCCTTGATACTTCTGAATTGATTTGTAATGATGTAGAATAAGCATTATTTAACGATTATTATCCAGACATGAAAGACTTAAAATTCGATACCAAAGCCATACGCGAAGGCTATCGAACCACACAAGAGCAGGAGCATTCCGAGGCTATTTTTTTAACCTCAAGTTTTGTCTTTGATTCTGCCGAACAAGCCGCCAACCGATTCTCTAAAGAAGAGCCGGGCAATATCTATGCGCGCTTTACCAACCCAACAGTTGATGCATTTGAAAAAAAACTAGCCGCACTTGAAGGTGCCGATGCTTGCGTTGCCACATCAAGTGGCATGGCGGCAATCTTTGCCAGCATTATGGCTTTAGTCGAATCGGGTGACCATATTGTCGCTTCGCGTAATATGTTTGGCACTTCTATTGTCTTATTAAACACCATTGTTAGTAAATTTAATGTGGGCATTAGTTATGTTGATTTGGGTGATTTATCCCAATGGCAAGACGCAGTTCAAGACAATACAAAATTATTTTTATTAGAGACGCCATCAAACCCATTGGGCGAAGTGGTGGATATCACTGCGCTTAGCAAAATCAGCCAGGCCAACAATATTTTACTGGCAGTTGATAACGCAATTTTGTCTCCAGCATTACAAAATCCAATCAAACTAGGGGCGGATGTTGTGATTCACTCAGCCACTAAATACATTGATGGCCAAGGTCGTTGTTTGGCAGGTGCGGTATTAGCCAATGAAGCCATTATTGAGCAGGTCAGTGCATTTACTCGTGCAACAGGGCCAAGCCTAAGCGCCTTTAATGCTTGGATTGTTTTAAAGGGTTTAGACACACTTAGCTTAAGAATGAAAGCGCATTGTGATAACGCCCTCAAATTAGCGACTTGGCTGCAAGATCAAGATCAAGTTGAAAAAGTACACTATCTGGGCTTAGACTCTCACCAAGATCATGCCTTGGCCAACGTCCAACAATCTGGTTTTGGTGGTATTGTCTCGTTTGAAGTTAAAGGCGGTCGTGAAGCAGCGTTTAAGATTATTAACGCCACTAAAATACTCTCTATTACTGCAAATTTAGGTGACACCAAAACTACCATTACACATCCAGCTAGCACTACACATGGAAGACTCACTGACGATGAAAAACAACAAGCCAATATTACCGAAGGGCTTATTAGAATATCAGTTGGACTGGAAGATGTGGGTGATGTGATAAACGACATTAGTAATGGGCTTTGAAGTATAATTTTCGGAAATACAGACATAAGGACTGATTGATGCAAAACTCTTATTCATACGAAGAATTAATCAAATGCGGTAATGGTGAATTGTTCGGCCCTGGTAACGCACAACTACCACAACCACCGATGCTGATGTTTGATCGCATCACTCATATTTCTGATAAAGGCGGCAAACACGATAAAGGTCAAATTATTGCTGAACTCGATGTTAATCCTGACTTGTGGTTTTTTGGTTGTCACTTTAATGACGATCCAGTCATGCCAGGTTGTTTGGGCCTAGATGCCATGTGGCAGCTTATTGGCTTCCACTTGGGCTGGTTAGGTGGCCCTGGTCGTGGTCGTGCGCTGGGTGGTAGTATCAAATTTACTGGCCAAGTACTACCGACTGCTAAAAAAGTAGTTTATAAAATTGACTTATCTCGCGTCATTGCGCGCAAGCTTTACATGGGTATTGGCGATGCCACCATGGAAGTTGACGGTAAAGTTATTTACGAAGCCACTGGCTTAAAAGTAGGCTTATTCACTGACACGAGTGGCTTCTAATGAATAGAGTTGTTGTTACCGGCATGGGCATTGTGTCTAGTTTAGGCGCAAATTGTGGTGAAGTTTTAGAGTCTTTAAAAACAGCCAAATCAGGCATTAAGTTTGATGAAAAACAAGCTGAAATGGGACTTAGATCTCATGTTTCAGGTCAAGTTGTCGAAGTAGATTCAAATGATATTATTGATCGAAAAATGAAACGTTTTATGGCCGATGCTGCGATTTACAATGCAGTCGCCTTAGACGAAGCTATCAAGCAATCTGGCTTGACCGAAGATCAAATTTCTAATCCACGCACAGGCCTTATCATGGGCTCTGGCGGCGCTTCAAACCAGAACGTGGTTGAAGCAGCAGACATCTTAAGAGAAAAAGGCATTAAGCGTGTTGGCCCTTATCGCGTACCGCGTACCATGGGATCAACGACTTCAGCTTGTTTGTCTACTATGTTTAAAATTAAAGGCATTAACTATTCAATTAGCTCCGCCTGTTCAACCAGTGCACACTGTATTGGTAATGCTATGGAGCAAATCCAGCTTGGTAAACAAGATGTGGTTTTTGCTGGTGGCGGTGAAGAACTTGATTGGTCGTTAACAATGTTGTTTGATGCTATGGGTGCGCTGTCTTCTAAATACAACGAAACCCCTGAAAAGGCTTCTCGCGCTTACGATGCTGATCGTGATGGTTTTGTTATCTCTGGTGGTGGTGGTGCTTTAGTACTTGAATCTTTAGAACATGCCGAGGCACGTGGTGCAACAATCTTAGCCGAGCTTACTGGTTACGGTGCAACTTCTGATGGTTATGATATGGTTGCACCAAGTGGTGAAGGTGCAAAACGCTGTATGGAGTTAGCCATCTCAACGGTTGACGGCCCTATTGACTACATCAATGCACATGGCACTTCAACACCAGTTGGCGATGTGAAAGAGCTTGGCGCCATTAAAGAAGTATTTGGTGACAACATCCCTAATGTTGGCTCAACTAAATCACTCTCAGGTCATGCTTTAGGTGCGGCTGGTGTGAATGAATCAATCTACTCACTGCTCATGCTACAAAATGACTTTATGGCAGAGTCTGTGAATATTGAAAGCCTTGATGAGGTGGCAGAGGGCATGCCCATTGTACAAGCAACAACCATTCAATCACTTAATCGAGTGATGTCAAATAGCTTTGGTTTTGGTGGAACAAACGCCTGTTTAGTTTTCGAAAAGTTTAAACCGTAAGCTGTTTCAATAAATACAAAAAAACCGCTAATTTTAGCGGCTTTTTTATTGTCTGATCGCTTAACCCTTATGGTCTAGCATCTATCTCTTTTTCTTCTTTCTCAGACGGCAACATATCTTCCTTGCTAATGCCGAGCGCTAGAATCATTGAACTGGCCACATAAATTGAAGAATAAGTACCAATCACCACACCAATCAGTAAAGCCAAGGCAAAGCTGTGAATAATCTCACCACCTAAAAAGAACAAGGCTAACAATACCAATAACGTTGTTAATGACGTCATAATCGTCCTTGACAGGGTTTGGTTTAGTGCGTCATTAATAATTTTAGCCGGGTCTACATGGCGAGTTGATAGGAAATTTTCACGGATTCGGTCAAACACCACAATCGTATCATTAAGCGAGTAACCAATGACCGCAAGAATTGCCGCCAATACGGTTAAATCAAACTCTATTTGTAATAATGAAAACACACCTAGGGTGATAACTACATCGTGAATTAGAGCCGATATCGAACCCAACGCAAATCGATACTCAAAACGAAATGCCACATAAATCAAAATACCAATCAATGCGTACAGCATCGCTAAACCACCGTCGTTAGTTAGCTCTTCACCCACTTTGGGGCCGACAAATTCAACACGACGAATATCTACGCCATCGCCTAATAAGCGAATAATTTTTGAACTAAGCTTGGCACTTGAAATCGCTTGTGGTTCAAGGCGAATTAAAATTTCATTAGTAGAGCCAAAGTATTGAACATTTGCCCCTTTAAATTTGGCCTCACTCAACGTATTTCTCACAGATGACAAATCCACACTTTGTTCATAGCCCACTTCAATTAAGGTGCCACCAGTAAAGTCAATGCCAAACTTTAAGCCTTGTGTTGATAATGAGAATATTGAAGTTGCAATCAATATTAATGAGACAATAATCGCATACGTGCGCTTGCCAACAAAATCAATTGTAGGGATGTTTAACGCCTTCATATTGATAACTCCTCTAGCTTTTTACCGCCGTAAATTTTATTAATAATCGCACGCGAGACAATAATGGCTGTAAACATTGAAGTCACAATGCCGATTGACAAAGTAATTGCAAAGCCTTTGATTGGGCCCGTGCCAAAACTAAACAATACCAAAGATGCAATCAATGTCGTAATATTTGCATCTGCGATTGTCAACACAGCTTTATCATAACCACTTGAAATGGCTTTTTGAATATTGCTTTGTGCGCCTAACTCTTCTTTAATACGCTCAAAAATCAATACATTAGCATCTACCGCCATACCAACGGTTAATACAATACCAGCAATACCTGGCAACGTCAGTGTGGCTTGTAAGAGTGATAACACTGCCACAATCATCACCAAGTTAAGTGTCAAAGCAACATTCGCCACCATACCGAATACTCGATAACGCACCACCATAAATACCAATACTAAAACAAAGCCAGCAATCACCGACAACACGCCTTTTTCGATATTGTCTGCACCTAGGCTTGGGCCAATGGTGCGCTCTTCAATGATTTCAATCGGTGCTGAAAGTGAGCCCGCTCTAAGCAATAGAGCCAAGTTACGCGCTTCACGTGCGCTGTCAATACCGGTAATTTGAAAACGCGATGAAAAAGTACCTTGAATCGTCGCTGCGTTAATAATGTCTTTAGTGGTTGATCGATTTTTAACAATCTTGCCATCGACCAACGATGTCTCAACTTTATTCTCAATAAACACAACAGCCATACGATGGTGCAAATATTTCTTGGTGGTGTCAAGCATTGCACGACCACCTGCATTATCCAAAGTAATATTCACCATAGGAATGTTGTTTTCTTGGTCAATGCCTGAAGCAGCGCCTGTGATATTTTCACCGGTGGCAATTACCCGAGTTTTTAAGAGTAGTGGCCGTCCATCTTTAAAATAATACAGTTTTGAGCCGATCGGTGTTCTGCCTGATTGAATGGCTGTTTGTGCGTCGTTCTTTTCATCTACCAGTCTAAACTCTAGTGTTGCTACCGCACCTAAGATCTCTTTAGCTCTGGCGGTATCTTGCACGCCTGGTAGTTGCACCACAATACGCTCTAAGCCTTGCTGTTGAATAATCGGCTCAGCAACACCAAGCTCATTAACTCGGTTTCTTAACGTGGTAATATTTTGTTTTAAAGCGCTATTTTTTGCTATTTTTTGTGCATCATCACTAATACCCACTTGAATCAACAAGGCGTCTTGATTATCAGTTTCTAAAACCACCAAATCACTTAAATCTGACTTAATAATGCCTAGCACTTTGTCTTTTGATTCAGCCGTTTTAAGATAAATAGCAATACTTTCACCGTCTTTCTTGATGCTCTTATACAAACGGTCAGTGCGTAATAAAGTACGTAATTCGTTATAGTATTTATCAATTGACATGGACATAACTGCCTGCATATCCACTTCTAATAAGAAATGTACGCCACCTCTAAGGTCCAAACCAAGCGACATTGCCTTACCGCCCAAATCTGACAACCATAACGGCACCGAAGGCGCTAAGTTAAGTGCAACCACATAATTACGGCCTAACTCTGCTTTCAGCAAATCCTTAGCGGACAACTGAGAAGTATTGTTTTCAAAACGCACTAAAATACGGTTATTTGACAACCCTGCTGATTTGTAATCAATGTTTTTTGCTTTTAACGTGTTTGTGATTTTGGTTAGATCAGTCTGTTCAATAGCCGCGTCACCCGCGCTAGAGACCTGCACGGCTAAGTCTGAACCAAAAATATTTGGCAAAGCGTAAAGTGCTGATAATAACAAGAAAAAAGCGATTAACGCATTTCTCAAAGCAGAGTAATGATTCATGGGTTTATTTATACCTTAATTTAGATCTTAGCACTGCCTTTTGGTAGCTTTTGATTGATGCCTTGTTTCTGTACTTTAACCACCACACCATCAGCAATTTCCAATGTAGCAAAAGATTCATCAACTGATGCTACCTTGGCAACAATACCGCCGTTTGTAACTACTTCATCGCCCTTCTTCAGTGCCGCTAAAAGCGCCTTATGGTCTTTTGCACGCTTTTGTTGTGGTCTAATCAGTAAAACATACATCACCACAAGCAAAAGCCCTGGCAAGATTAATTGGCTCAAACCCGATGGGTCAGAATTGATGCCGTCAGCAGCTGCAAATGCGGGTGGTACGATTAAGTCTAATAAGTTCATTGTTATCTCCTAATAAAAAATAAAAAAATTAATTAATGACGGTTATGCCGCCCATGTAATTATGAAGTACATCTGGTATTCTAATACTGCCATCAGCTTGCTGATGGTTTTCTAAAATTGCCACCAATGTTCTACCTACTGCCAGGCCAGAGCCATTCAATGTATGCAATAATTCTGGCTTGTTGGTTTCTGGGTTTTTATATCTAAGCTGCAGCCGCCTTGCTTGAAAATCTTCAAAACAAGAGCAAGAAGATATCTCACGATACGCACTTTGCCCTGGCAACCACACTTCTAAATCGTAAGTCTTGGCTGCTGAAAATCCTAAGTCGCCTGCACATAAAATCACCTTGCGATAAGGTAATTCTAACGCTTGTAAAATTCCTTCAGCATGGCCGGTTAATGTTTCTAGTATTTGGTAAGAGTCCTCGGCTTTTGCCACTTGTACTAACTCTACTTTTTCAAACTGGTGTTGGCGAATCAAGCCTCGTGTGTCACGTCCGTAAGCCCCTGCTTCAGAACGAAAACTTGGCGTATGCCCTACAAATTTTAACGGCAAGTCAGACTCTTTAACAATCGTATCACGCACCATATTGGTAATTGGTACTTCACCAGTTGGAATCAAGTATAGAGGTTTTGCATCGCCTTCTTCACCATGCAAGTGGGTTTTAAATAAATCCGCCTCAAACTTAGGCAACTGGCCAGTACCCGTGAGTGATTCTGCGTTCACCAAATACGGCACATAAGCCTCAGTGTAGCCATTGTTTTCAACGTGTTGATCAAGCATAAACTGGGTTAATGCTCTGTGTAGTCGCGCAATCTTACCTGTCATGACTGAAAAACGTGCGCCTGATATCTTCGCCGCCGTTTCAAAATCCAGTCCATGCATCTCGCCTAAATCAACATGGTCTTTAACTTCAAAATCATACTGCCCTGGCTCACCCCATTTTGACACTTCGATATTATCATCTTCAGAGTTACCTTCTGGCACTGACTCGTGAGGAGTGTTTGGCATCGCCATGACAATATCGTCAATTTGAGTTTGAATCACTAGTAATTCTGATTTTGCTTTATCGAGCTTTCCGCCCAAATCAGCAACCGCATCTAATAGTGGCTTAATATCTTCACCAGCTGCTTTGGCCTTACCAATCGATTTTGATTGTGTATTGCGTAAGTTTTGCAGTTCTTGTGTTTCGACTTGATTTATTTTTCTTTTATTTTCTAAATCGTTTAACTGATTGATATCAAAAGAAAAATTTCGCTTTTTTAAGGCCGATTCCACTGCTTCAATGTCATTTCTTAGTTGCTTTTTGCTTAACATTGTTATATAATGGTTTCCTTATATAGATTGAATGCCGATTCATAACCGTATTCACTTAAAAAACTTGTTAGGGGATTATACTATGTTCAACTCATTTTCTGGAAACGATGCTTGCAAACTATTGTCTGAAGGCGCACAATTAGTTGACGTTCGATCATCTGCAGAATTTGCGCGTGGCGCATTACCTGATGCGATCAATTTGCCATTGCAATCAATCATGGGCGCTAAGAATGTTCTTGATACAGATAAGCCCGTAATTTTATATTGCGTTACTGGTGCTCGCTCTTCAACCGCTAAAAATTATTTAGTTCAAATGGGTTTTGACAACGTCAACGACTTAGGTTCTTTTCGAAACTACAACTGCGAATAAATCCCTTACTGTTAAAATCTCCTTATGCGAGTAAAGAGTAAATGGCACAAAACCCAAGTTAAAACCATTGAAGACATCGGTGGCGCCATGGCGTTTATTTGCTGGCGTATAACCAAAAATCACCTTGAAGACCTAATCAACGAAGGCTTTGTCATTGAAAAAGAGCAAGTTTTTAATGTCATTGTAGAATATCTCTGCTTCCTTATTCAGTCTATCGATCGTCTAGTGTTTAAAACACTGAGCGCTGAACAACGACAAGAGCTTATTAATAAACTGGCCAAACAATCTGCTTTTTATTACCAAGAAAATAAAGAAGACCGTATCGGCGAAGGCAATCATTGGAAGGCGTTTATTAATACTTATAATCAACGATCAAAAGATTATTCAGATTATGACTTTGTTGGTGGTGAGCCTGATTATCATTTTTTAAGATATTTTGCCGAAAAGGTAAAATTGGCCATGACCGATGTTGATGAAAAATGGATTGTGCAGCAAATGATTGAAATTCAAGCGCCAAAAGCCTTTAAAAAAATCAGCCAAAGTGTTGATGACTTAGTCTCAGTTGATAGTATTATTTCTAAAGATGAACAAATCAAGCAAAAAGAGAATAAAGTATCACGTTCAAAACGCCCATCAACTCGCAAAGACTTGCAATAAGACTCAGCTACCCATAGATAAACCATAATAAGGTAATAAAAAATTAGGATAAATTTATGATAACTATGTGTACGAGTTGTGGTGGACTTAATAATGTTCCAGAGGCTAAATTAAGCGATAATCCAAATTGTGGGAAATGCAAAAAACTACTGTATACAGGTGAACCTATATCAATGACAGGTGCACAACTAACACGTGCCATTGAAAAAACTGATGAATTATTAGTGGTAGATTTTTGGGCAACTTGGTGTGGCCCATGCCAACAATTTGCACCGACTTTTAAACAGGTTGCTACACAACTCGAGCCCAAAGCAAGATTTATTAAAATTGAAACGGAAGCCGAAGAAGCAATTTCTGCCAAATACAGTATTCGATCTATTCCAACGTTAGCCATTTTCAAAAATGGCAAGGAAATTGATCGTGTTTCCGGCGCACTCAGCGCTCCAGACTTTACTAATTGGGTAAATCAGCACCTATAAAACACTCATTCGTAAAATTTCATAAATTTTTATAAAAGTAGGAATAAATAGTCATTTATTAGCTAAATATCATTAAAAAATGGCTATTTTTTATTATATTTAAGAGTTTTTATCGGTAGTTTTGATTATTTAAAATTTTTTTAACAAGTTATTTTGCAGACAATCTCTAAACCTAAGACAAAAAAATACCCCAGCATCATCGATGTCTGGGGTATTTTGAATTTAAAGCCTAGCAATGTCCTACTCTCACATGGGGAGACCCCACACTACCATCGGCGCTAAGTGGTTTCACTTCTGAGTTCGGTATGGGATCAGGTGGGTCACACTCGCTATTGTCACTAAGCAAACTGGTTGCAAGCGGCTGCATAAATGCAGTGCTTGCGAATTAAAAAGTTTTTATACCTTGATTATAAATAATCAGAAGATATAACAATTAATACATGTAATAAGTTTGTCACTGTACATCAGTGTATTGCATGACACATCAACACAAAAATTATGGATCGAATAATAAATTATTCAAATAATTTGGGTGTTATATGGTCAAGCCTCACGATCAATTAGTACACGTTAGCTTCAAGTATCACTACTCTTCCACACCGTGCCTATCAACCTCGTAGTCTTCGAGGGATCTTCAGGGATATTAAATATCCAGGGAGACCTAATCTTGGGAGGGGCTTCCCGCTTAGATGCTTTCAGCGGTTATCCTTTCCACACATAGCTACTCGGCAATGCGACTGGCGTCACAACCGAAACACCAGAGGTGTGTCCATTCCGGTCCTCTCGTACTAAGAACAGCTTCCCTCAAGTCTCCAACGCCCACGGTAGATAGGGACCGAACTGTCTCACGACGTTC
>JAQWRQ010000043.1 GCA_029243595.1 Gammaproteobacteria bacterium
ATATCAAGAGCTCATTATTGACTTGACGGTATCATCGAGGCTATGTAGAATTACCATTTATTTTTAAAAGCCCGTTAACAACAAGGGTATTGACGAATCGAGGAGAGGGTTAATGAATTTAGTAGAAAGATATGATTTAAAAGTGGTGAAGTATTTCATCGTCATGGCCTCATTTTATTTGGTCGTCGGTACTTCAGTTGGTGTTTATATCGCCTCAGAGCTAGCTTGGCCTTTTTTAAATGATTTGGGTACTGATCTACCTTACTTTCAGTTTGGCCGCCTCAGACCATTACATACCAACGCGGTAATTTTTGCCTTTGGTGGCTCGGCACTCATGGCGTCTGCCTTCTATATCGTCCAACGCACCAATCAGACTAGGCTTTGGTCTAATAAAATGGCTTGGTTTACGTTCTGGTCGTGGAACTTGGTTATTCTTTTAGCGGTAATCACGTTGCCTTTAGGCTTAACCCAATCTAAAGAATACGCAGAGTTAGAATGGCCAATTGATATTTTGCTTACCGTATCTTGGGCGAGTTATATGTATAACTTTATCATGACTATCCATATTCGTAATCGCGATAAAGTGCCACACGTGTACGTGGCAAACTGGTTCTTTATGGGCATGATGGTGATGGTAACCTATCTTCACGTGGTTAACAACCTTTCCGTTCCGGTTGACTGGTTTAAATCTTATTCAATCTACTCTGGCGTACAAGATGCGATGATTCAGTGGTGGTGGGGGCATAACGCGGTTGGCTTCTTCTTAACCGCAGGCTTCTTAGGCATGATGTACTACTTTGTGCCAAAACAAGCAGAGCGCCCTATTTATTCTTACCGTTTATCGGTCATCCACTTTTGGGCGCTGATGTTTGGTTATGTATGGCTAGGTGCTCACCACCTACAATACACAGCGTTGCCAGACTGGGCGGGTTCTTTAGGTGCCACTATTTCATTAGCAATGATCATCCCATCATGGGGTGGTGCGATTAACGGTATCTTGACTTTATCAGGTGCGTGGGAGCGCTTACGCGAAGACTATATCTTACGTTTTTTAATTATGTCGTTAGCGTTTTACGCGATGAGTACTTTTGAAGGCCCAGTGATGGCAGCGAAAACGGTTAACGCCCTATCACACTATACAGACTGGACTATTGGCCACGTGCACTCAGGTGCATTAGGTTGGAACATTATGGTAGCTTCAGGTGCGCTATATCACATGATTGAGAAAATATTCAATGTTCGATTGTCACAAAAGTTATTAGGCATTCACTTCTGGGTGCATACTATTGGTACAGTGACTTACATTGTAGCAATGTGGGTGTCAGGCATTATGCAAGGCCTAATGTGGAGAGCGTACGATGAATACGGTACATTAGCTTACACCTTTGCTGAATCAGTATCTGCTATGCATCCTTATTACGCAATGAGGGCGGCAGGCGGTGCGTTGGTAGTGTTAGGTGCAATCACCATGTTGATCAATATTATTATTACCATTCGTAAGTCGAGCCGAGAGCAGGCCTCTGTTCAAGCGGCAACGGCATAGGAGGAGAGAGTAATGGCAAATAAAAACGGAAAAGAAAGCCTACAAACAAAATTTGAAAAAAACATTTTTGCAATGTATTTGGCTATGGCACTAGCAGTATCATTGGCTGGTATTGTAGAAATTGTGCCTTTGTTTACCAATCCTGACACAGTGAAAGATGAAGTGATGGTCGATGGCAAGGCTAAGAGTTTATTGTGGCAACGTGCAGAGGGTCAAAAACTAGCAGATTGGAAGCCAGGTGATGGTGTACGTCCTAACACAGCGCTAGAATTAGCCGGTCGAGATATTTACCAACGTGAAGGCTGTTATCTGTGTCACTCACAGATGATTCGTCCATTCAGAGACGAGAAGGAGCGTTATGGTCACTTCTCTTTAGCAGTCGAATCAAAATACGATCACCCGTTCCAATGGGGTTCTAAACGTACTGGCCCTGACCTTGCTCGTCTAGGTGGTAAATACTCGGACGAATGGCACATCCTGCACATGCGTCATCCACAAGCCTTAGTGCCAGAATCAGTGATGCCAAAGTATCGTTTCTTAGACGATGCAACGGTTGACGGCGAAAATATTCAAGCGCATATGGAAGGCCTGAGAAAAGTGGGTGTGCCTTATACCGATGGCGACATTGCTGAGGCTGCAGGCTTGGTTAAAGGTAAAACCGAGATGGATGCGATAGTGGCTTACCTGCAGTCATTAGGCAACATGATTAAATTTGAAGACGGTGTTGTTTACCGCGAGTAAATGACAGCAGTCGATATATTTGGGGCTGGCACAGCGATCATTCTATTTATTTTGATGGTTAGTGCTTATTTTTATACCTTTAGGCCTAAAAATAAAAAACAATTTGAAGATTTAAATAACTTTGTTAATAAAGAAGATTAGAGAGGAGAGTAATAATGGGCGAACATAAGAATCCATACCCAGGCGAAAATAACACTGGCCATTTTTGGGACGATGATAGCGACATTAGAGAGCTAAATAACCGTCCACCAAGATGGTATATGTGGGCATTGTATTTAGGGCTAATCGCCATTCCTATTTATGCGTTCTACTACCCGAGTATTCCTTGGTTTGGTGAAAGCAGCAAAGGCTCCGCCAATTGGACACAAATTGTTGAATATAAAGAAGGCGTTAAACAACTCGAAGATTATCGCCAATCTAAGTTTGCCGATACAGAAAAAGCCATTGCTGAAAGTTCATTAGAAGACATCGTTCGTGACGACGAGCTTAGAAACTACTCTATTAAAACAGCCAAAGTACTATTTGGTGATAACTGTGCTGCTTGTCACGGTGCGGGTGGTCAAGGTAACGATGGGTTCCCAGTATTGGCCGATGATGATTGGCTTTATGGTGGTACATTAGCGCAAATTAGCACTTCAATCACTAACGGTCGCAAAGGCAATATGCCTGCACGTATGATGGGCATCTCTGACGCCGATGCTGACAAACTAGCAACTTTCTTAGTGGAAACGGGCAAAGGTGCCGACGGCAAGCCAAACCCAGCCTCTAAAGCCTTATATATGACTAAAGGCTGTATTGGTTGTCATGGCCCAACCATGAAGGGTAATGTCTTTATGGGTAGCGCTAATTTGAGTGACGGTATTTATCGCTTTAAAGCAGACGATCAAAAAGCATCGGTTATCCGTACTATTTTGCATGGTGTAAACCAAGGCCATGATCCATTCACACAAGATGCGGTAATGCCATCTTTTGGCACATCGAAAGTAATCGACAAAACCCAAATTAAAAAGCTAGCCGTGTATGTTCACCAGTTGGGTGGTGGTGTTGCAGTGAAGCCAAAACCAAAACCGAAAAAAGTAGTCGCTGCAGTGCCGGTTACTAAAGCAACAAGTGGTAGAAGCGGCAAAGAGCTCTATGCAAAATGTCAAGGTTGTCATAACGTTGGCGTAGGCGGTGCCCCTAAGTATGGCGATAAGGCAGCATGGGCACCACGCATTAAGCGTGGCATGGATGATTTGTTAAAGGTTGTTAAAGCCGGTAAAGGCATGATGCCACCAAAGGGTACTTGTATGGACTGTACCGACGATGAGCTTAGGGCAGTTATTCAGTACATGATGGAAAGTGCAGGCGCACTTAAAGCCAAGAGCGCAGTTAAAGCAGACCCATTAAAGCCAGTCGCCGCTAAAGACGATTCTGTTGATGCGATAATAGCAGCTGCTGAAGCTAACTATAAAAAAGCCCTCGGCGCAAAGATGGCTTGGCGTGATACTGGCAAGATGATTAAAGAAGCAAAGAAAAGCAAAGACGTTGCTCTTGCTAAGAAAGCAAACACTCAAGCGCTTAATGCGTTAGCACAAGCAGCAGCTTCGGACACTGCAAGCCCCAGATTTTAGCCCTACATAAATATCAATAAAATACCCCCAATAAAGGGGTATTTTTTCGACTGGTTTAAAGTGTTTTTTTTGATAAATAATCATTGAGCAATTTAAGACTGTGGGTATAATCTCAACTTGATGCCGAAGTAGCACAGTTGGTAGTGCAACTGATTTGTAATCAGTAGGTCACCAGTTCGAGTCCGGTCTTCGGCACCATATTCAAGCCCATTATGATTTTTCATAATGGGCTTTTTTATTCCTATTAACTTATAGCTTAAAATTAGCCATATCTAATACGCTTGCATCTTGCTTTAAGTCGTGTAGTATAGGTGTCTTGAGTGAATTTAACTTTGCTTAAATTTTTAATAATAACTCTATAAGGGGAAAATATGAAAAACGTAACAAAAGTAATCGCAATCGCGACAGTAGTAGCTTCAGCAGCAGCAACAGCAAATTGGGGTGGTAACAACTGGGGTCCATTCTCGGGTGGTAACAACATGGGCCCATTCTCGGGTGGTTCTAATGCTGGTCCTTTCTCAGGCGGTAACAACTTCGGCCCATTTGGCGGTGGTTCTAATGCAGGCCCTTTTTCTGGTGCCCAAAATTGGGGTCCTTTCCAAGGTGGCAACAACTGGTTAAACAATACTGATTTCGGTACAAAGTTTAACACTAGCAACAAGACTGACTCAAACGCTTCTGGCGCTGCTGATGGTTCTGCTTCTGGTGCAGGTGATGCAAACGCTAAAGGTGTTGCAGATGCTTACGCTAAGGGTGTAGCTGATGCAAACGCACAAGCACAAGCTGATGCTTACGCTAAAGGCTATGCTGATGCAATGGCAACAGGCACTGCGTCTTCAGACGACGCTGCTAAGTAATTTTTAAATAAATTACGCTAAAGACCACCCGAGAGGGTGGTTTTTTATTGGGTGATCGAAAAATCAAATTTAATAGTGCAAAAAAACTAAAAAAACCTCCACCACCATCTTTGTTTATAATCAAATAATTAATGTTGTAATTTGGTTTTTAACAGAGTAGTTTTCTAAAACTATCTGATAATATCAAAATTTGGATTTAGCGCCAGTACAAAAATTTCTGGGTTAATTTCTGGATTAACAACAAGCCGATCAAAGCTAATTAAAATAGTTTGTTCGAGCTCATTTTTGAGTGAAATAGCTTGCAGTAAGCCATTTTTAAAACCAAATTTTAGGGCGTGGGCCGGCGTACTAGCTGTGTACCAATCGACACCCATTTGACTATGAGAAAAGTTGGGTAAATTTTTTATGGTATCGGGTTTGCTGATTAACCAATAAAGTGGTGTTTTTGAAAGATCTTGTACTTGCTGTAAGCTGGCTTGCTCAAGCTCGGTATCTATCAACCATAGTTCGTTGTTATTCAACAATAATATTTGTTCGTTAGGTTGTGTGGTGTGCCAGTGTAGTTGTTGTGGTCGCTTAAAGGTTAAAGTACCTGAGGTGCTACTGAGTAATGAATGTGTATCGCTGTAGGTAGTTTGAGTGAAATTGGCTTTGAGTGATTCAAGCGAATTAAAAAAATCGGTAAACTGATGATTGCTTGCTAGTACTGTATTGACCCAAAATACAGACAATAGAGCAAGGGTTTTAATCATCGTTGTTGATTGGCTCTGGCGCTAAGACTTGGCGATTACCTGCGTTGTTCATGGTGCTGACGACGCCCGCTGCCTCCATGTCTTCAATAATGCGTGCGGCGCGGTTGTAGCCAATACGCATACGTCGTTGCAAGCTAGAGATTGAAGCACGACGTGATGAGGTAACAATCTGCACTGCTTCGTCATACAGCGGGTCAAGTTCACCGCTACTGCCGCTGGCATTGCTAGTGCCTTCGTGTGAGTTAGCTGACTCACTGTGAGCATTGAGAATGCCGTCGATATAATTGGTATCAGAATTTTTACGTAAGAAGCTAACCACACGTTCAATCTCTCCATCATCAACAAAGGCGCCATGGACACGTGTGAGATGTGAAATACCTGGCGTCATATAGAGCATATCGCCCATGCCGAGTAATTGTTCTGCTCCGCCTTGATCGAGAATGGTGCGTGAGTCTACCTTTGAAGACACTTTAAAGGCAATACGGGTTGGCACGTTGGACTTAATCAGACCGGTGATCACATCCACACTTGGGCGTTGTGTGGCAATAATCAGGTGAATACCGGCAGCACGGGCTTTTTGTGCTAGACGTACAATCAGTGCTTCTACGCGTTTGGCTTTGGTGCGGTCTTCTTGGGCAAGTGCACCGAGCATATCGGCGTATTCGTCAATCACCAACATAATCAGTGGCAAGGATTCTAGTTCGGGTGCAGTTTCACCTTCTTCAGCGGTGTTGGCGTTAAAAGATGGGTCAAGCAATGGCTCGCCTTTTTCTTTGGATTTTTTGAGTTTCTCATTAAAGCTTTCAATGTTGCGCACACCAAATTTGGCCAATAATGAATAACGGCGTTCCATTTCATTCACACACCACCACAGAGCAGAAGCCGCTTGATTCATGTCGGTAACCACTGGCGTGAGTAAGTGTGGAATATCGGCATAACAAGCAAGCTCGACAATTTTAGGGTCGATCATGATCATGCGTACTTGGTCTGGCTTGGCCTTGTAGAGCACACTAAGAATTATGGCATTAAGGCCGACAGACTTACCCATACCGGTAGCGCCTGCAACCAATAAATGCGGCATTTTTGCCAAATTAGCAATAATCGGATGGCCGTTAATGTCTTTACCAAGGCCCATGGTTAGCATAGAGCTGGACTTGGCAAACTCTTCAGAGGCAAGTATTTCTTTTAGGATAATCATTTCACGTTCGGCATTAGGGATTTCTAGCCCAATTACCGGCTTGCCTGGAATCACATCAACAATACGTACACTCTCAACCAACAAGGCTCTGGCTAAGTCTTTGTCCAGATTCATAATCTGAGAAACCTTAACACCTGGGGCGAGCGAAAGCTCAAACTGAGTGACCACTGGGCCTGGGGTCACCGTAGTAATACTGACATCGAAGCCAAAATCTTTGAGCTTGATTTCTACTTGGCGCGACATGTCTTCTAGCGCTTGTTCTGAATAGCCGGCAGTATTTACACTAACCTCGTCAAGCAATGACAAGTCAGGCAAGCCACTTAAAGCTTTGGTGTTAAATAAGTTGGAAGAGGCAGGCGCGATTTGTTTGATTTTTTTGTTTGGTTTGATCTTGGCGGATTTCACTTTGGCCAGCACACTTGGTTTTGGTGTAGAAGTTTGCTTAGGTGTGATCACAACTTTGGTTGCTTTTTTTGCTCTGGCTTTTTCTCTAGAAGCTTTGAATTTGGCTAATAATGTACCAAGTACGCCACCGGTTGAAGTGAAGATATTGGCCCAAGAAGCGCTACTAGCAATGCTAAATCCAATCATCATAATGCTGAGGTAAACAATAAACGAGGCCGAGCCAAACAGCGTACCGAAGTAGCCATGCATCATATCGCCAATCCAACCACCAGCAGGATCAGAAGTATTTTGTGCCAGTAGTGCAGTACTAAAGGCGATCATAATCATAGCTGCAATTAGGCGAATGATTAAAACAGATCGGTTTGTTGGCTTTTGACCTGTATTTTTATGAATACTGTATCCTGACCAAATCAATGATATTGGAATCAAGTAAGCGCCATAGCCTAAAATTGATAAAGAAATATCACCCAAATAAGCGCCAAAAACACCAGCTAAATTGACCACAGGCTCTGTCAGTGCGACATCGCCTGACCACGGGTTTTCTGTAGGTGAGTAGGTGGTAAGTGCTGCAAGATATACCAGGCCAAAAGCACTGAGTGCAATAAACAACACCTCGTTTACGGTTCGAGACCGAGGTTTTGGCGTGGATTTTCTACTACTTGGGGAGTTATTTTTTTTCAAGGGGATTTCAGCTTGCTTTATAATGTTTCGGATAATAGAGATTTTGTGTATAAGTATAAAGGATTGGTATTTAAATGAGTGAAAATAAACATTGTAAAACGTTGATTATTGGTTCGGGCCCTGCTGGCTATTCTGCTGCAGTGTATGCAGCAAGAGCAAACCTAAGCCCTGTGATTGTTAGTGGCATGGAGCAAGGTGGACAATTAATGAGTACTACTGATGTGGATAACTGGCCGGGCGACAATGAAGGTGTACAGGGCCCAGATTTAATGACACGTATGCAGCAACATGCTGAACGTTTTGATACTGAAATTATTAATGACTACATTACTGACGTTGATTTTTCTAAACGACCATTTACGCTAAACGGTGCTGCTACAACTTATACAGCAGATTCAGTGATTATTGCCACCGGTGCAAGTGCACGTTATTTGGGCTTAGAATCAGAAGAGGCGTTCAAAGGTAAGGGTGTAAGTGCTTGCGCCACTTGCGATGGTTTCTTTTATCGTGGTCAGAAAGTAGCGGTTATTGGCGGCGGTAATACGGCTGTTGAAGAGGCATTGTTCTTGTCAAATATTGCCGATCACGTGACTATTGTTCATCGTCGTGATAGGTTTTCATCTGAAAAAATCTTGTCAGATCAGCTGGTTGAGAAATCAAAGACTGGCAACATCAGCATTGAGTACAATCAAAACCTTGATGAAGTATTGGGCGACAATATGGGCGTGACTGGTTTGAGATTAAAAGACAATAATGGCAACACCAAAGAAATCGATGTACACGGTGTGTTTATCGCTATTGGCCATACGCCAAATACTGGTATTTTTGAAGACCATCTTGAGATGAACCACGGCTATATTCAAGTACAAAGCGGTACACAGGGTAATGCCACACAAACCAGTGTTGAAGGTGTATTTGCAGCAGGTGACGTGGCAGACCATATTTACCGTCAAGCCATTACATCGGCAGGCTCGGGTTGTATGGCAGCATTGGATGCTGAGCGATTTTTAGGCGAGTAGTTTTTAAATTAACCGTTAATTTATCGGTATAATTTGCATTTCCGGCCACATAGCTCAGTTGGTAGAGCAAGGGATTGAAAATCCCTGTGTCCCTAGTTCAATTCTAGGTGCGGCCACCATATTTAAAAAAGCGCACTTTGTTGCGCTTTTTTATTGTCTTGATGTTTCTCGTATAAACAGCCACAGCAGCAGATAAATTTATAGCGCTTTATTTACAGGCATTTTTTTAACTAACATCGACTAACTTTTTTAACCTCAACCATCAGCCAAAAAAAAGCTACTCATGCATATGAAGGCGTACTTACAGAGCTTAATTGAATAAAGAGCAATCTATATTATAAAATAATAATATTATAAACTTGACATATTAGATTTTGATGATATAATAGTTTCCATGTCGACACTCTCCCCCAAGAATTAGTCTCTCCTCAAGAGATAAGGTGTCGGCATACTAATTAACCGAGATAAACATTATGAAACTAATTTTAAACACAATTGCAATGACAACATTATTTGTAGCCGCTAATGCTAGTGCAAAAACGTCAGCACCATACGGCGTGTTTAATCCGTTAGCCATGTTTGAAACGTCGGTCAACAAGCAAGCTCAACAAGCTAACTCTGCATTCTATAACTACGGAAACAAGGGTTACGACTTTGTTGTGGCTTCTGTGAATATGCCTACAGAAAAACTACCTCAGCAGTTTGCAAGCTTAAGTCGTTAAGCTCTAATAAACAACCGATGCATTGATCGCCACTGTATTTGGCATAACAAGCAAATCACTTTTAACTCGAATTTTTAAATGATCTTCATCGGGTTTATTTTGCATTCTTGCGGTAAATGTGTTGTTGTTATAAGTCAGTTTAACTCGGTAACCTTTCAGTACTTTTGCAACTCTTTTTTGATAACTAACATTCCAACAACCAAGTTGACCAGATTCACAAGGCGTGCTAATTTTTTTAAGCGTGTAATTCATATAAATTGGATCAATATGAATTATATCTGCTTTAATCACAGAAGTTTTATGATTAAAGGCAGCGGCATTACCAATTAAAGATGTGACAAGAGTAATATAGATTACCAGGGATCTTGCTAGTTGTAACTGATTAATGCCGAATGTCATATTATATATTTTAAAAATCCTGAAACTATATTAAAT
>JAQWRQ010000003.1 GCA_029243595.1 Gammaproteobacteria bacterium
GCTAATACAATGGAGATTTGTAGTAATTTTTTAAACATATAGTGATGAAATTTTTGTACTAAGTATGGGCTGTATTTTAACGATTAAACTATTTTATGCAAAGGCCTATCATTAAAAAACCCTTTGTATTTTCACACAAAGGGTTTTTTAATAAGTTAAAACTAAACTAATGTTATTTTAATTCTCCAATCATGCTTTCATAAGCATGCCAAGTAGCATGAGCCAAAACTGGAATAACAAACACTAGGCCGATAAAGTAAAGGTCAACGGTTAACACTAAAGCGCCTAAAACAATAATACCGACCATCGGCACCCAAATAAGCATAATTACTAAGTTTGCCATTGCCGCCTTTAAGCTAGTAACCACAGCAGTGAATGGATCACAATCTTTGTCCAGTACCATTGGAAAAGAGAACCAGCTGATCATGAATGAAGTTAGACCAACCACGGCTGTAAAGATAGAATACGTTACTACAAAGCCAGTGTTCGCACCACTAGTAATATCTGCCAAAATAGCTTGCACCACAGTTTGGTTTTCACTCACAATATTTAAAGAACCGGTATTAAAGACTGCGTAAATGAGTGGTGAAAACATCATCCAGGCGATAGCAAGTACAACCAAAACTACTGATAAGAAGATGCTTGGGCAAGAGCCGTTAGCTTTAAATGCTGCGCCGAATACAGTGCCGATACTAGGGCTTTCTCCAGCTGAAAGTCGTCTTGAAGCGTCATACAAACTCATCGCAGAGATTGGGCCTAATAATAAGATAATTACTGCTAACAAAGGCGCTGCAACATCACCCAACGTCTCAGAAGTGCTTAGATAGTGCCACGCACCATAAGCCACTACTGTAAATAAAATACCGTAAAAAATAGCCAGTACTGGCATGGCTAACAAATCACCAACACCTTGTTTTAACCAAGTAAAGGGTGCGCCCATGCTGACTTTTTTAAGTTCGGCAGTTTTGCCGAGGGTTTCCTGCATTCTTGGTGTTTGTGGTATTGCCATTTTTATAATCTCCTCATGAATTCTATTGTTAACTAATAACTCATTAAATCAGACCTTGATAACGTTGTCAAGAAGATGTCACAATAATCTATTTATCCTTAAATGATATTGATATATGTCAAGAAATTGATTTTTATTGGTGAAACAATGAGAAAGTTAAGTATAATTTGCAACAGTTTTTAATACGAAACTTGTATTAAGAAACGAAAGGTATTTATTTATTTGGAGGATTTATGAAAAGATTAACAGCTCTTTTAAGCGCCTTAGTTGCCATGATGTCAACGAACGTGTTTGCTGAGTACGGCCTAAACATGACTGAAGGTGTAACTTCAATCAGTCATGATATTTATGATTTACACATGATGGTATTTTGGGTATGTGTAGTAATTGCGGTGGTTGTATTTGGTGCAATGTTTTATTCTGTGTTTGCACACAGAAAGTCAAAAGGCGCGGTAGCAGCTCAATTTCATGAGAGCACTAAAGCAGAGCTTTTATGGACAATCGTTCCTGTTATTATTTTAATCGGTATGGCGATTCCAGCATCGAAAGTGCTGATCGATTTAGAAGACACTTCTAAAGCAGATATGAGTATTAAGATTACTGGTCACCAGTGGAAATGGCAGTATGACTATCCTAAAGAGGGTATAAGCTTTATTTCTAATTTGGCACAATCTCATAAAGACGTAGTAACAGGTACAGATGCTGAGCGCGAAGCAGTTGGCAATTATTTGCTTGAAGTAGACAAGCACTTGGTTTTACCAGTTGACACTTCAATTCGTTTCTTAATCACTTCAAACGATGTAATCCACAACTGGTGGGTGCCAGCCTTTGGTGTTAAGCAAGATGCAAACCCAGGCTTTATTAATGATGCATGGGCTCAAATTGATGAAATCGGCACTTACCGTGGCCAGTGTGCTGAGCTTTGTGGTAAAGACCACGGCTTTATGCCTATTGTGGTTGATGTGGTTTCTAAGGCAGACTATGCTAAATGGGTGTCTGAGCAACAAGCAGAAGCGAAAGCAGCAGCAGATAGCGCAAACAAAACATGGTCTAAGGCTGAGCTGATGACACAAGGTGAGAGTGTTTACAACACTAACTGTGCTGGCTGTCATAAGAAAGATGGTTCAGGTATGCCGCCAATCTTCCCGGCAATGACAGGCTCACCAATCGCTAACGGTGCAGCAGCAGATCATATCGGTATTGTTCTACACGGTAAGGGTGGCATGCCAACCTTTAAGATGTTAGGCGATGCGGATCTTGCAGCAGTAATCACTTACGAAAGAAACGCCTTTGGTAACACAGGCAGTGTTGTTCAACCTTCAGATGTTACATCTGCACGTTAATTAAAGGAGAAATAAAATGACAACAGCAACAGCTTCTCATGACGATCACCATCACGGCCCTGAAAAAGGCTTGATGAGATGGGTCAAGACGACGAACCATAAAGATATTGGTTCACTTTATATGTGGTTTGCCTTCACTATGTTATTAGTGGGCGGCGCATTCGCAATGGGTATTCGTGCCGAATTATTAGCACCGGGTATGCAATTGATGGACCCACATTTCTTTAACCAACTAACAACGATGCACGGTTTGATCATGGTATTTGGTGCAATTATGCCGGCCTTTGTTGGCCTGGGTAACTGGCTAATTCCAATGATGGTAGGCGCGCCTGATATGGCACTACCACGTATGAATAACTGGTCTTTCTGGATTCTACCTTTTGCAGGTGGTATTTTGTTAAGCACGTTCTTTATGGATGGCGGCGCACCAGCATTTGGTTGGACGTTCTACGCACCATTATCAACAACGTTTGCACCAGATAGTACTGACTTCTTTATCTTTGCAGTTCACTTATTAGGTTTCTCATCTATTATGGGTGCGATTAACATTATTGCAACGGTACTTAACATGCGTGCTCCTGAGATGAAATTGATGGACATGCCGTTATTCGTATGGACATGGTTAATCACTTCATTCTTGTTAATTGGCGCGATGCCGGTATTAGCAGGTGCAGTAACAATGATGCTAACAGACCGTAATTTCGGTACAGCATTCTTTGATGCAACCGGCGGTGGTGATCCAGTTATGTTCCAGCATATCTTCTGGTTCTTTGGTCACCCTGAAGTATATATTATGATTTTGCCAGCGTTTGGTGTGGTTTCTCACATCATCCCAACGTTTGCTCGTAAGCCATTATTTGGCTACTCTTCAATGGTATACGCAACAGCGTCAATTGCATTCTTGTCATACATTGTGTGGGCGCATCATATGTTCTTAACTGGTATGCCAGTTGCGGGTGAGTTGTACTTTATGTATGCAACCATGTTAATTGCGGTACCAACGGGTGTTAAAGTCTTTAACTGGATCTCTACTATGTGGAGAGGCTCAATGACTTTTGAAACGCCAATGTTATGGGCAATTTCGTTCGTATTCTTATTTACGATTGGAGGCTTCTCTGGTTTGATGTTAGGTATTGCTCCTGCAGACATTCAGTATCACGACACTTACTTCGTGGTTGCACACTTCCACTACGTACTAGTAACGGGTGCATTGTGGTCAATCATTGCAGCAACGTTCTACTGGTTGCCTAAATGGACAGGAAAGATGTATAACGAAGGCTTAGCTAAAGTACACTTTTGGTGGGCAATGATTTCGGTAAACGTATTGTTCTTCCCTCAGCATTTCCTAGGTCTTGCAGGCATGCCTCGTCGTATTCCTGATTACTCATTACAATTTGCAGATTTCAACTTGATTTCTTCATTGGGTGGTTTTGCGTTTGGTGCATCGTTCATCTTGTTGACATATATTGTGATTGATTGTGTTCGTAATGGTAAGCCAACAACTGCACGTCCTTGGGCGAGCGCGAAAGGCTTGGAGTGGACATTAGAGCCTAAAGCTCAATACCACAGTTTTAACACACCACCTTCAAGAGCGTTGATTGAACAAGAGTCTCAAAATTCTTAATGGATGATAGAAAAAAAGGCGCTATTATTACAGCGGTAATTGTAGGTGCCATAGCAATAGGAGTGTTTACAGCAACCATCGTGTACTTTAACCCTGGTAGCTAATATGAAACGAAAAGAAATAACTAGAGGGTTCTGGATTAAGTTAGTCTCAGCGCCAATATTGATGTTCGCCTTTGCTTATGCAATGGTTCCCATCTATGATGTTTTTTGTGAAATAACCGGATTTAACGGCACAACAGGCAGAGTAGATACTGAGCAACAATATGTGGTCGATGAGAACCGAAAAGTTGAGGTAAGTTTTTTTGCCATGACAATGGGTGGATTTCCAGTACAGTTTGGTCCAAAGGTGAGTTCGATGGAAGTGATACCTGGTAAGTTTTATACCGCCAGTTACATTGCTAAGAATAACACCGACAAGGTTGTAATTGGACAAGCAATCCCTAGTGTTGCACCGAGTGATGCAGCGCTTTATTTCAAGAAGTTAGAATGCTTCTGTTTTAATAGGCAGGTATTCAAACCACATGAAGAGGTTGAGATGACCTTGAGATTTGTGGTTGAACCAGAAATGGATGAGCGCATAAAAGATATAAGCTTATCCTATAATTTTTTTAAACTTGAAAGCTAAAAAGAGGAAGAAACTATGAGCGAACAAGAATATTACGTACCACATGGTACTTACTGGCCAATTATTGGCTCAATCGGCGTATCAACGTTATTTGTTGGTTTTGCTAATCAAATGCACGGTGTAGAATGGGGCGGATCAGTGATGGCGCTTGGTCTTGCGATTACAGTGTTTATGATGTTTGGTTGGTTTGGCCAAGTTGTCAATGAAAGCACGAATGGCATTTACAACAAACAGGTTGATCGTTCATTCCGTTGGGGTATGAGTTGGTTTATCTTCTCTGAAGTAATGTTCTTTGCAGCTTTCTTTGGTGCCTTGTTCTATGCAAGAGCCCTGTCTGTGCCATGGTTAGGCGGTGCAGATAACAACATCTTCACGCCAGATCTTTGGAATGCATTTAGCGCCTCTTGGCATCAGATGGCATTTTTAGCTCCAGGTACAGAATTACAATCAGGCACAGTGATGAGCTTCCCTGATGTTCCTGCTAGCGGCATTGCTACAGCAACACCAGCTGATGTAGTTGATCCATGGGGTTTGCCAGCACTTAATACTGCTTTGTTATTAGCATCAGGCGTAACGTTAACTTTTGCTCACCATGCATTACGTGCAGGTCATCGAAACCAAATCGTTGGTTGGTTGGTTGCTACGATTGCTTTAGGTGTTGCATTCTTAGGCTTCCAGATCATGGAGTACAGCCACGCTTACCATGATGGTTTGAAATTAACTTCAGGTATTTACGGCTCTACATTCTATATGTTGACTGGCTTCCACGGCTTCCACGTAACAGTGGGTGCGATCATGTTGACAGTTATTTTATACCGTGTTCAGAAAGGTCATTTTGATGCAGACAACCACTTCGGTTTCGAAGGTGTTGCTTGGTACTGGCACTTTGTAGACGTAGTTTGGTTAGGACTATTCGTCTTTGTTTACTGGCTATAATAGTTAGCTAGAACAATAAAAAGGCCCCTTTATTGGGGTCTTTTTTTTCACAAGTAAAAATTAGGAGTTGTTATGACAGGTGTGGTTTCTGTAATTATTATTATTGCTATTTTGGTGGCATTGGGATTTGGCTTGATTGGCATGGTTAAGGGTGGAAAATCAGGCTCTGACAAGATGTTTAAATCCTTGGTTATTCGTGTTAGTCTATCTGTGCTATTGTTTATATTGGTTATGTTTGCTGGTTACATGGGCTGGATCACACCCAACGCAATTATGGTGGACGCGCCCATAATCTCAACACCCGTACAAAAATGATCAAACGCAGTTTCATTCTGCCAGGATTTCTAATCTCCCTTACAATATTGGGCTTGTTGTCATTGGGTTTTTGGCAACTTGAGCGTGCAGATGAGAAACGCGCCATCGAGACTGCTATTGTTTTAGCACAGTCTAACTCAGCCCAACTAGTGGAAGTCGACGAAATACTTACCAAGGAGCACTATCGAGTTTTACTTAAAGGCCATTATGATAATGACAAGCAGTTTATTTATGATAATCAGATTGTTAAAGGCAATGCAGGCTACTATGTTTTAACACCCTTTATTCTAGATGAAAAAACAGCGATTTTGGTTAATCGTGGGTTTGTACCCTGGTACGGAAAACGCGGAGAACTTGTTGATATTAAAATCGACAACCAACCAACCATCATTGAGGCAGGATTAATCAAGCCCAAGCAGCGTATTGAGCTTAAACAACAAGAAGTCAGTACAATATTTCCAATATTAATTCAATCTTTAGATCTTTACCAGCTCTCACAGTTATCCAATTATCAAATTATTCCAATGTTGGCACAACTTGATCTTAATGCCAGCCACGGATTTTATAGACAATGGAAGCCTTTCTACGGCAGTGTTGACAAGCATTTAGGTTATGCATTGCAGTGGTTTTTGATGGCACTAGTGTTGAGTATCATCGCCATTCGATTGTTGATAAAAAACAGTAGAAATTGATCTATATCAAGAGCTCATTATTGACTTGACGGTATCATCGAGGCTATGTAGAATTACCATTTATTTTTAAAAGCCCGTTAACAACAAGGGTATTGACGAATCGAGGAGAGGGTTAATGAATTTAGTAGAAAGATATGATTTAAA
>JAQWRQ010000034.1 GCA_029243595.1 Gammaproteobacteria bacterium
GGCCAACCGCGTTCGTGAGTTATCATTTTTAAACTCAGGTGTTTATATTGAGATTCAAGAGCTTGCAACAGAACGTAAAGATGTGTTCCAATATGATGGTGGTATCACTGCTTTTGTTGAGCATTTAAACAAATCTAAAAACCCAATCCATAATGATATTATTGCCATCTCAGCCGAGCGTGATGATATTGTGATTGATGTTGCCCTACAGTGGAGTGATGCTTATCAAGAAAGTATTTATTGTTTTACTAACAATATTCCACAGCGCGATGGTGGTGCTCACTTAGCCGGCTTTAGGGGGGCGTTAACACGAACACTAAATAACTACATTGATAATTCTGGCATGGCTAAGAAAGAAAAAGCCTCAATCACGGGTGAAGATACACGTGAAGGGTTGACCGCTATTGTTTCGGTTAAAGTGCCTGATCCTAAATTCTCATCACAAACCAAAGACAAACTGGTTTCTAGTGAGGTTCGTGCACCGGTGGAATCTGCATTGAATGAAAAACTGGGTGAGTACTTATTAGAAAATCCAAATGAAGCAAAAATCATCGTTGGTAAGATTTTAGATGCGTCGCGTGCTCGCGATGCAGCCCGAAAAGCCAGAGAGATGACCCGTCGTAAGGGTGCACTTGATATCGCCGGCCTACCGGGAAAATTGAGCGATTGCCAAACCAAAGACCCGGCTGAATCAGAAATATTTTTAGTGGAGGGTGATTCTGCTGGTGGTTCAGCCAAACAAGGACGTGATCGACGCACGCAAGCGATTTTACCTCTTAAGGGAAAAATTTTAAATGTTGAGAAAGCACGGTTTGAAAAAATGCTTGGTTCTGCCGAAGTTGGTACTTTGATCACTGCACTGGGTTGTGGTATTGGCAAAGAAGAATACGATATTGATAAACTACGTTATCATAAAATTGTTATTATGACTGATGCCGACGTGGATGGCGCACATATTCGCACATTGTTACTTACTTTCTTTTATCGCTACCTTCCAGAATTGGTTGAAAATGGTTATTTATATATTGCCCAACCACCACTATATAAGATTAAAAAAGGCAAGCAAGAGCGTTACCTAAAAGATGACCAGGAATTGAACGATTACTTGTTGCAAGAGGCTGTTAATGAGGCGCTTTTATTTACTAATTCTGCCGCACCTGCGATTTCAGGAATTGCCTTAGAAGCCGCTGTTAAAGATTATTATCAAATCAATATCATTGTTGAGCGCTTGAGTAAGAAGTTTAATCCGGCATTGCTACGTGCTATTGCTAGTTCGGCTTCATTGAAAGATTTAAAAGACGCTAAAAAATCAAAAAGCTGGTCTCAACAATTAGAGCAATTGCTGTCACAAGACTCAACTCCAGCGCAAAAACACACGGTTATTTTTAATGATAAAACCAAAGAAATTGAACATACACTGTCTGTCTATGGAGTTGATACCGACACCGATCATTTGGGCGAAGGCTTCTTTAGTTCGGCAGATTATCAAACTATTTTAAAATTCTCAGCAGCAGTTGAAAGCGTCATCAACGAAGAGTCGTATGTTGAGAAAAAAGGCAAATCAGTCAAGATTAAAAACTTCACTCAGGTGGTTAGTTTCTTAATTGAAGATGCTAAAAAAGGTCAAAGCTTCCAACGCTATAAAGGTTTGGGTGAGATGAATCCAGAGCAGCTTTGGGAGACCACCATGGATCCAGAAAATAGAATTTTACTTAAGGTTAAGATCGAAGACGCTATTGCAGCTGACGAGGTTTTCTCAACCTTAATGGGCGACGAAGTAGAGCCAAGAAGAAACTTTATTGAAGAAAATGCCCTATCAGTCGATAACCTAGATTTTTAACCACACTTAATATTTAAAAGGAGTTACATTATGTCAACAAAACACCCAGTCGTTTCAGTTACCGGCTCATCAGGCGCAGGCACAACCTTCGTCAAAAAAGCATTTGAGAAGATTTTCGATCAAAAAAACCTTAATGTTTGTGTGGTAGAGGGCGATAGCTTTCACAAATTTGAACGTGCCGATATGAAGGTTGAGGTTGATCAATCACGTGCAGCAGGAAAAGTGTTAACTCACTTTGCAGAAAATGCCAATCATTTTGACAAATTAGAGGCGTTATTTAAGCAATACGGTACAGATGGCACTGGTCAAAAACGTTACTACATTCACTCTGACGAAGAGGCTGTTGAGCATAACGCTCGTTTAGGTACAAACCTCAATCCTGGTCAATTTACCCCATGGGAAGACATTGAAACAGACTCTGATATCATGTTTTACGAAGGCCTTCATGGCGGTGTAAAAACAGATAACGCTGATGTCGCAGGCCAAGTAGATTTATTAGTAGGTGTTGTGCCAGCAGTTAATATTGAGTGGATTCAGAAAATCCATAGAGACACTTCTGAGCGTCCTTATACACCAGAGCAGGTTACTGAAATCATCTTGGATCGTATGCAAGATTATGTTGAGTTTATTACCCCGCAGTTTGATAACACACATATTAATTTCCATCGTATTCCTTTAGTAGATACTTCTAACCCATTTAGCGGTCAAGCGGTACCCTCGCCAGAGGACTCTTTGGTGGTAACTAGTGTGCGTATCGATGGTGTTGATCTTCAGGCGGTTGCCGATAAACTACCTGCAGAGGCAATGGCATTTTTACAAAATGATACGACGTTGGTATACAAAGGCAGCTTCATGGTAGATGTTATGGACATTATGCTAACGCCAATTATTGATGGATTAATGGCGAATAAATAAACCATTTTTTAAAAGCCTTGTTGGTTTCTGCGGATAGTTTGCAGGAATGAGCAAGGCTTTTTTATTGAGGAAAAAAAGATTATGCAAGAACAGCCTAAAGCCCCTAGTTTTTTAGAATTTTTTGTTTACTGGTTAAAGCTAGGCTTTATTAGTTTTGGCGGCCCTGCTGGTCAAATATCAATGATGCACCAGGAGTTGGTTGAGAAGCGTCGTTGGATTTCTGAGCATCGTTTTTTACATGCACTCAATTACACTATGGTGTTGCCGGGTCCAGAAGCGCAGCAACTGGCTACTTATATTGGCTGGCTAATGTTTGGTGTGAGAGGTGGTGTTGCTGCCGGCGTGTTGTTTGTATTACCCTCTTTGTTTATTTTAAGTGCACTCACTTGGGTTTATCTAACCTATGGTGATGTCAGTGCAGTGTCTGGTATTTTGTATGGCATTAAGCCGGCAGTAACCGCTATTGTTTTATTTGCCGCTTATCGTATTGGCTCTAAAGCTTTATCGAATAACGTGCTAAGAGTGATCGCAGTGTTGGCGTTTGTTGCAATATTTGCACTAGAAGTGCCCTTTCCTTATATTGTTTTAAGTGCAGCACTGGTGGGTTTTTTAGGGGCAAAAGTTTCTCCAGATACGTTTACAACAAGCTCCCACCATGGCGATGGAAAAGACAGTTATGGCCCTGCTCTGATTGATGACGATACACCAGTACCTGATCATGCAAAGTTTAGCTGGACTCGATTTGGTAGTTTTGCACTCGTTGGTATTGGTATTGGTGTGGCGATCATGAGCTTGTTGAGCGATCCAGTGCTACATGATATGGGTGAATTTTTTACCAAGGCGGCATTGGTAACGTTTGGTGGCGCTTATGCGGTATTGCCTTATATTTACCAAGGTGGTGTTGACCAATACGCATGGCTGACTAGTACGCAGATGATGGATGGTTTGGCGCTAGGTGAAACCACACCAGGACCACTGATTATGGTAGTGGCTTTTGTAGGTTTTGTAGGTGCTTGGACTAAAGAGATTTTTGGCCCAGAGGCTTTACTATTAGCGGGCTTTGCCGGTGCATCAGTCGCCACATTATTTACTTTTTTGCCTTCGTTTTTATTTATCTTTTTAGGGGGTCCGGGGGTTGAAGCCACTAGAGGTGATCTTAAATTTAGTGCACCGCTCTCAGCAGTAACTGCTGCGGTAGTGGGTGTGATTATTAACTTAGCGGTGTTTTTTGCTCAGAATGTATTATGGCCAAATGAAGGTGATTTAGATCTGATTGCAACCCTAATTGGTGTCGCAGCTTTTGTCGCTTTATTTAGATTTAAAATTGGTATTATGAGTGTAATCGCTGCTTGTGCAGCGATTGGTTTGGGTTTGTCGGTACTAGCTTAAGCGCTATTTGACAACAATATTAACCAGTTTGTTTGGCACTACAATCACTTTAACCACGTTTTTTCCTTCAGTAAATTTAGCAACATTTTCATCTGCTAAAGCTTGAGCCTCTACTTGGGCTTTATCCATGTCAGCACTCAGCATGAGTTTTGTACGTAACTTACCGTTAACCTGAACAACGATCTGCACCTCGTCTTGTGCCAATGCATCTTCATCCACGCTTGGCCAAGCCTCGTTAATAATGGCAGTTTCGTTGTCTAATTCATTCCATAGGTGATGGCAAATGTGCGGCGTGATTGGGCTAAGTGATTTTAGGATAATATCAATAGATTCATCACGCACAGCCATTGATTGCTCGTCAGACTCTGTGAATTTAGCCAAGGCGTTACTGAGTTCCATTAAGGCGGCGATTGCTGTGTTAAATGAGTGTCTGCGCGACATGTCGTCCGTAATCTTGCCTAGGGTTTGGTGGGTTTTTTGACGCACAGCCTTTTGTTCTTTGCTTAGTTTAGCTACCGATAGCTTACCAATTTTGTTTGATTTAGCATCTTCAATAAAGCCAGCCACTAAACGGTAAATTTTATTAACAAAACGATATGAGCCTTCTAGGCCAGAATCACTCCATTCAAGGTCTTGTGTTGGTGGTGCGGCAAATAAAATAAACAGACGGACTGTGTCGGCACCATACTTTTCAATCATTTCGGCTGGATCAACTGTATTGCCTTTTGACTTACTCATTTTGGCGCCATCTTTAAGCACCATGCCTTGTGTTAGTAGACTGTTAAATGGCTCATCATTTTCGATTAGACCTTCGTCACGTAATAATTTATTAAAGAATCGGGCATAAAGTAAGTGTAATATTGCGTGCTCGATGCCACCAATGTATTGATCAACACCACCTTTAAGCCAGTACTTTGTACGATCATCCAGCATGGCAGTATTGTTGTCCTTGCAGGTGTATCGTGCAAAATACCAAGAGGATTCAAAAAAAGTATCAAAGGTGTCTGTTTCTCGCTCAGCTTTCTCTCCGCAACTTGGGCAAGTGGTTTCATAGAACGACGGCATTTTTTTAATTGGCGATCCGCCAGCTTCATCAAACACAACATTTTCAGGTAGCTTAATCGGTAATTCGGATTCTGGCACAGCAACCGAGCCACAACTTGGGCAATTTACAATTGGAATGGGACAGCCCCAGTAGCGCTGACGTGAAACACCCCAATCACGTAAACGGAAGTTAGTTTTCTTCTCGCCTAAGTTGTTGTTGATTAGCGTGTTGGCAATCGCCTCAAAGGCTTGGGTGAAGTCCATCCCATCAAACTCACCTGAGTTAAACAAAATACCTTTGGCGGTAATTGCACTTTCATCGATACTGTCTTCTTTGTTAATAACTTGTTTGATTTTAATGCCGTATTTTTTGGCAAAATCATAGTCACGCTCATCATGTGCAGGCACACTCATGACTGCGCCGGTGCCATAACCCATTAGCACAAAGTTGGCAATCCATATTGGCACAGCTTCGCCAGTGATTGGATGCATACACTTTAAGCCAGAGTCGACGCCTTTTTTCTCCATGGTTTCCATGGCGGCCTCTGTAGTCTCCATGGTTTTACATTCTTCAATAAAGGCCTGTACAGCAGTATTATTTTTTCCTGCTTCAAGTGCCAAGGGGTGTTCGGCGGCAACGGCCAAATAAGTCACACCCATGAGTGTGTCTGGACGTGTGGTGTAGACTCTTAGGGCCTCAGAGTTCTTTCTAGTAAAATCAATTTCTAAACCTATTGATTTACCAATCCAGTTTCTCTGTTGGGTAACGACAGCGTCTGGCCATCCGCTTAAGTCATCTAGCGAGTCTAACAATTCATCAGCATAATCGGTAATGCGCATGAACCACTGTGAGATTTCTTTTTTCTCAATCAGTGCATCAGAGCGCCAACCACGGCCATCAATAACTTGCTCATTAGCCAGTACAGTTTGATCGACTGGATCCCAATTAACGATAGCGTTTTTCTTATAAACCAGGCCTTTTTCAAACAACTTAACAAATAGCCACTGCTCCCAACGGTAGTATTCTGGGTGGCAGGTTGCCAGCTCACGAGACCAGTCATAACCAAACCCAAGCTCTGTTAATTGCTTGCGCATGTAGTCTGTATTTTCATAAGTCCACTTAGCAGGCGCAACCTTGTTTTTTATGGCTGCATTTTCAGCGGGCAATCCAAATGCATCCCAGCCAATCGGTTGCATGACATTTCTGCCTTGCATCTTTTGATAACGAGAAATAACATCGCCAATACTATAATTACGTACATGGCCCATGTGTAGGCGACCTGAGGGGTAGGGGAACATACTTAAACAGTAATATTTTTCTTTTGAAGTGTCTTCAATAACTTCAAATGATTTGTGTTCTTTCCAGTATTGTTGAGCTTCGGACTCAATAGTTTGAGCGTTATATTCTGAATTCATAAGGATATTATTTACTTGTATCGATGTCACACTGCGATATTGCTGAGTTGAGCTCTAAGCTGCCAACTAGCTCATCAATGCTATTTAGTTTGTTGTCAATTAGATATTGACTGATGCCGTCATTAATTTTATTGCACACAAGGGGGTCGTAGAATAGAGAAGTGCCAATACCAACTGTCGCACTACCAGCAATGATAAACTCTAATGCATCGTTAACCGTGGTGACGCCACCCTGGCCAATAATAGGCACATTGTGATGCTTACTCACTTGATAAACCTGATGTACTTTTAATAGGGCAATCGGCTTGATGGCAGGGCCTGACAAACCACCCTGGTTATTGCCAATAATAGGCGTGCGAGTTTGTGTGTCAATAGCCATGCCCATTAGTGTGTTAATAACTGCCAAACCATCTGTGCCTGCATCAATACAGCGTTGCGCGCTATGAGCAATATCAGTTTGGTTGGGGGAAAGCTTGGTGATTAGCGGTTTGGTTGTGTTTTGACGGCAAAGCTCAACCACGCGATAAGACATGTCGGGATCGTTGCCAAAAGCAACACCACCCTCTTTAACATTCGGACACGAGATATTGATTTCAATAGCATCAATATCAGTGTCATCAAAACGTTTGGCGATTTCCCCATAATCTTCAACAGATGACCCAGAAATATTAATAATAAACCGAGTTTCTGTTTTGTCTAGATTTGGCATAATGTCGTTAATCACCACATCAGCGCCAGGATTTTGCAAACCAATGGCGTTAATCATACCACTAGGGGTTTCTGTAACTCTATGTGGAATATTGCCAAGACGAGGCTCTAAGGTGGTTCCTTTAAGGCAAATGGCACCGACATCTTTGTTAGAAAAGCCTTGTATGCGTGTGTATTCCTCGCCAAACCCAACACAACCAGAAAGTAAAACAATCGGCGAGTCTAGCGACATTCCACAGAAATTAGTTTTCAAGTTGCTATGCATGGGTAGTATTATACATTTTTGCTGTTAAAATTATTAACCATGAAAGGATTGTTTATTAGCGGTAGTGGGACGGATGTCGGCAAAACATTTATTGCCAGTCGCCTTATCCATGCGCTGAATTATAAATATCGCGTTGTGGCAAGAAAACCCATCGAAAGTGACTGTACAAAAACCTCGCAAGGGCTAGTACCAAAGGATGCGGTTTTGTTGAATGATGCCTGTACTAGTCCCGACCCTATTGAGTCTGTTTGTGCTTATCAGTTTGAAGCTTGTGTGAGTGGCGAAAAAGCAAGTACAGATCAAGGTGTTGAGGTTGTGTTGGACGATTTGGTTTCTGCATCACGCCCAATCAACACATCTGATTTTGTTATTGTTGAGGGTGCGGGAGGCTTGTACTCTCCAATTGCTGCACAAGTGCTCAATGTTGATTTAGCAGCAGCACTTGGGTTGCCTGTGGTAATTGTAGTTAGAGATGAGCTTGGTGCAATCAATCAAGCATTGTTAAGCCTGCGCGCAGCCAAGTCAAGTAATCTTAACGTAATTATGCTGGTGTTAAATCAAATGAGTGCGAACAACTTAAATAATGCACAAGCGATTCAAGCTTACACAGATGCCAGGGTGGTAGTCTTTAACAAAGATAACGAAGATGGTTTTGTTAAAAAAATTCTTGAGTTAGTCGAGTAAAGTTAAGTTGGGCTTTTGCTCGTCGCTCTGCTCTGTGTTTTGAGTATCGACTTCAAAAAACATGCCTTCGCCATTCTCGCCTGCGTAGATGGTTAATATGGCGTTAGTGGGTACGCTAATAGTCTGAGATTTTCCATCAAAACGCGCTTTAAATGAGACGGTTTCATTGTTGATTAACAGAGCGCTGGTGGCCTCGCTGGCAATATTGAGTACAATTTTCCCTTGTTGTATATAAGGGCTAGGAACAATAACGCCTGCTTTTGAGCAATCAACCAAAATGTGCGGCGTTAACCCAGAATCCTCCATCCATTGATGATAGGCGCGAATTAAATAAGGCGCTACCGAGACTTTTGCCATAGGGTCTTAAGCGCTGTATTCTTTCTCGCAGTCAGTAAGGCTCTCTTTAAAGCTGTCCTTGCTGAATAGTCGTTTAGCATAGTCATGAATTGGCTTGGCTTTGGCGCCTAAGTCAATATCAAGTTTTTTAAGTCGCCATAAAAGCGGCGCTAAACAAGCATCAACAATGGTCATATCGTCGCTCTTAAAATAAGGTTGATAAGCAAATAAAGGAATAAGTTCGATTAGATTGCTTGACAAAATTTTACGCGCTTCATTGGCTTCTTTTTTACTGCCAGTTTGAATGGTATTAACCAGCTCATACCAACAACCAGCAGAACGAGTAAATCTAAAGATTAACAGGCGTTTTTCAGCTTTTTCAATCGGATCAACTGGCAACAATGGTGGGAATGGAAAGCGCTCGTCTAGGTATTCAGTAATGACGGATAAGTCATATAGCACCATACCTCGATCAAACAAAGTTGGCAATGACTGACAAGGGTTAAGCTCTAAAATCTCCTCAGGCATTTGATCAATTTTTAAATTAACTACTTCTCTTTCAATATTTTTTTCCGCCATAATGAAGCGCACTGCGTGTGACTCCATTTCTTCAGCAGAAGCATAAAGCGTGGTTGAAGCTGGATTGGGTTTGGTTAGCATAGTTGTTATCCTTAAAAAATAAAAAACAGCGCCACTTCAAAAGAGGCGCTGTTAAATGTGTTGACTAATTGTATCAGAAATTTCTAACTAATTAGTCCTTAGCGCGCCATTTGCCATATTTCACATCTTTCCAGTATTCTTTTTTCAACAAGTAAGAAAGGATGAACAAAACAAACAAGAAGCCCAGTACTTTATAGCCCAAATCAACGCGCACCAACTTGGCGGGCTCGCCAACGTAATCTAAGAAGTTGGTAATGTCTCTAACATCTTGATCAAAATCTTCTGCTGATTTGTTTTGCTTAAGCTCCCACAAAACATCAGGCATAGAAGCGTTAATTAAGATTTTGTTATTAACGCCGAATGGGCGAGTGTCGTCTTTATAAAAGCCACGCAAGTAGGTGTAGATCCAGTCCACGCCTTTTGAGCGAGAAACTAAAGACAAGTCTGGCGGTGTAGTTCCGAACCACTTTTCCGCACCCTCTTTAGACATTGAAGAAGTGATAGGGTTGCCAATTTTGTCGCCACTAAACATTAAGTCCTTTTCAACGTCAGCATCAGAGATGTTAAGATCTTTACCAATGCGGTTATAACGCATAAATTCAATTGAGTGACAACCAGAGCAATAGTTCATGAATAAGCTGGCACCATTTTGAAGTGATTTTTGGTCGTTTATATCTGTATTGGCGTGGTCTAGTGCGCCACCACCAGCAGCCATTACGCTAAATGAGAGTGTTAAACCAGCTAAAACAGAGGTTGTTGTTTTTAATAATTTTTTCATTTTATTTCTCCGTTACTCGTGCAGGCACTTCTTTGGTTTTGCCGATAGAGGTAAACCAAGGCATCAAGATAAAGAAGCCAAAGTAGGCTGCTGTAAAGATTCTTGCCAATAGTGCGTTAACTGGCGTCACCGGCTGCATACCCAGCCATCCTAAGATGATAAAGCTAACAACAAAAATACCTAACGCAACTTTATAAGGCCAAGAGCGGTAGCGGATTGACTTCACTTTAGAGCGATCTAACCACGGTAGTGCTAATAAAATTAACAAGGCTGCAAACATGCCAACTACGCCCGGGAATTGCGAGCCAAACATTGGTGGAATCGCTCTTAATACCGAGTAAAAAGGCGTTAGATACCAAAGTGGTGCAATGTGATCAGGGGTCTTTAGCGGGTTCGCTTCAACAAAGTTCGCATGCTCTAAGAAGTAGCCGTTCATTGCTGGTGCAAAGAACACCACTGCTGAGAAAATCATTAAGAACACGACCACGCCAACAATGTCTTTCACGCTGTAGTATGGATGGAACGGAATACCATCTTTGGGGATGCCGTCCTTGTCTTTGTTCTTTTTAATTTCAACACCATCAGGGTTGTTTGAGCCTACCGTGTGAAGCGCAACAATGTGTAAGAACACCAATACAACTAAGATTAATGGTAATGCAATTACGTGCAATGAGAAGAAACGGTTAAGTGCTGGATCACCAACAGCATAGTCACCTAAAATCCACACCAATAGGTCTGGACCAATAAAAGGAACTGAGCCAAACAACGAGATAATTACTTGTGCACCCCAGTAAGACATTTGACCCCATGGCAATACATAGCCCATGAATGCCTCGGCCATTAGTGCAATATAAAGCACCATACCTAGAATCCAAATCAATTCACGCGGCGCTTTGTAAGAGCCATATAACAAGCCACGGTACATATGCAAGTAAATCACAATGAAAAATGCTGACGCACCGGTTGAGTGCAAGTAGCGAATTAACCAACCCCAATCAACATCACGCATGATGTATTCAACAGATGCAAACGCGTTAGCAGCGTCTGGCTTAAAGTGCATGGTTAAGAAAATACCAGTGACGATTTGCATGACTAGTACTAGCATTGCTAGCGAGCCAAAGAAGTACCAGAAGTTAAAGTTTCTAGGTGTGTAGTATTCAGCTAAGTGCTCGTTCCAAACCTTGGTTAGTGGAAATCTTTGATCGATCCAGCTTTTGTTATTATCCATGATTTACTCCTAAGATGCTTTTGGGTCAATACCAATTCGAATTAACGAATCAGATACAAAGTGATATGGTGGAACAATTAAGTTAGTTGGTGCTGGGGCACCTGCATAAACGCGACCAGCTAAGTCAAACTTAGAGCCGTGACACGGGCAGTAGAAACCACCTTTCCAGGCGTCGCCACCTAAATCAGCCGCGCCTAATTCTGGACGGTAAGTTGGTGAACAGCCAAGGTGCGTACAAACACCAACAATAACAGCTACTTCTGCTTTGATTGAGCGGTGAGTGTTTTTTGCGTAAGCAGGCTGCTGATCTTCTTGGTTGTTGGGGTCAGTTAATTCGCTGTCTAGTGTTTTTAGATCAGAAAGAGTGGCAGCATCACGTCTGAAAATCCAAACGGGCTTTTTACGCCAAAGCACACGAACCAGTTGCCCTGATTCTAGTTTGCTAATATCAACATCAACCGGTGCTCCTGCAGCCTTTGCTCTTGCTGAAGGCATCCATGATGATAAAAATGGCCACGCTACGAAGCCAACGCCAACGGCACCAACCACGCTTGTAGCGTTAGTTAGAAAACGTCTTTTCTTTAAGTCTATTTCTTGTCCTGACATAAGATTACTGTCCCTTTTATGTGAATATGGTTTGTTTTATTTTGAAATAAAAACCCAATAATTATAATGTATATCAGCTTTATATAATAGTTAATTCTTCTAATATTCTGTCAAATCAACTTTGATGATGATTTTTTGGACACTTGATAAGGCGTCTAAATTTTTGATAATACCCAGCAGGAAGTCTTGCTGTTTTTGGGCGCGAAAAGCCACCGCCTGATTGTGCGTAACAAACGTGGCAACCCCGTCTTTTAGGGTGCATAACGACAATGTTTTAAAGGCTTCTGGTAGCAAAGTTGACAGTTGGTCGTTCAGCTGATTGAACGCCCTAGCTTGGGCAAACAAAACGCCCAACTTGCCTTTGGGTGTGTAGTTTGACAGATTGGTCGTGTTATTTTTTTCCGAAGACATGGGCTATTGTTTAAATATTAACTTTAAATTCATAAAATGAACCTTGTAAAGGGCTATCTGTATCATAACATCTGTGCGAAAATAGAGCCATTTTTAAAATTACGTTTTATTCACACCAATGAACATTATAAATAAAGTTGTCGCCAAGATTGTGGGCTCTCGCAACGACCGCTTAATAAAAAAACTTTCTAAAACAGTTGATCAGATCAACGCACTAGAGGTTGAATTGCAAGGGCTAAGTGATAAAGAGCTTAGCGCTAAAACGCAATTTTTTAAACAACAGTTAGAGCAGCAAGTTACTTTAGATTCAATACTTCCGGCTGCTTTTGCGGTTATTCGGGAAGCCAGTGTTCGCGTGTTAGGTTTAAGACACCATGACGTGCAGATGATTGGCGGCATGGTGCTCAACGAAGGCAATATTGCAGAAATGGGTACTGGTGAAGGCAAAACCTTGGTGGCCACTTTGCCCGCTTATTTGAATGCATTAAGCGGCGCAGGTGTGCACGTAGTTACAGTAAACGATTATTTGGCTGCTCGTGATGCGCAGTGGATGGGTAAAGTATTTAACTTCTTAGGAATGAGCGTTGGTATTGTTACTTCTAGCATGCCACCAGAAGATAAACAAGTGGCTTATGCGTGCGATATTGTTTATGCAACTAACAACGAGTTGGGTTTTGATTACTTAAGAGACAACATGGCATTTACTACCGAGCAAAAAGTGCAGCGTGAACTTAATTTTGCAATTGTTGATGAAGTAGACTCTATTTTGATTGACGAAGCTAGAACCCCGCTCATTATTTCCGGACCAGCAGACGACTATTCGGCAGTTTACCAAGCGATTAATAAAATGATCCCTAGTTTTGTTAAGCAGACAGAGAGCGGCGAGGGTAAAGAGATAGTGATAGAAGAGGCGGGTGATTACACCGTTGATGAAAAACACAAACAAGTCTTTTTAACCGATGATGGTCACGCTAAAGCAGAAGGCATGCTGATCAATGCAGGCGCCTTACCTGAGGGCGCAAGCTTATATGACGCCAGCAACATCTTGTTGATGCAACATATCAGTTCAGCGTTACGTGCACATGTTCTATTTCAAAAAGACGTGGATTATATTGTTCAAGAAGATGAAGTTGTTATTGTTGACGAATTTACCGGTAGAACTATGCCAGGGCGTCGCTGGTCAGAAGGTCTGCATCAAGCCATTGAGGCCAAAGAAGGTGTTAGCATTAAGAAAGAAAACCAAACGCTAGCCTCTATTACTTTCCAGAACTATTTTAGACTATATAACAAGCTTTCTGGCATGACGGGCACGGCCGACACTGAAGCCGTAGAATTCCAAGATATTTACGCTTTAGAGACTGTTGTTGTTCCACCAAATAAACTCTCATCTAGAGACGATAAGGCAGACCAAATTTATTTAACATTAGAAGAAAAGCTTGAAGCTATTGCTATTGATGTAGAGGCTTGCCAGAAAACAGGACAGCCTGTTTTGGTTGGCACCAGCAGCATTGAAAACTCTGAGTCTATTTCAGAGTTACTTCAAAAAAGAAAAATAAAACACGAGGTGTTAAACGCCAAACAGCACGAACGTGAGGCGCAAATTATTGCCAATGCCGGCAGTATTGGTGCGGTTACGATTGCCACCAATATGGCGGGCCGAGGCACTGATATTGTGCTGGGCGGCAAGCTGGTTGATGACGCTAGTGATAAACAAAAAACAGACTGGAAAAAGCAGCACGAAGCTGTTATTCAAGCAGGTGGATTACATATTGTCGGCACTGAGCGTAATGAATCCCGCCGTGTAGATAATCAGCTTCGTGGTCGTTCTGGCCGCCAAGGTGATGTGGGCTCTACGCGTTTTTATCTTTCACTTGAAGACAATTTGATGCGTATTTTTGCCAGCGAAAAAATGGCCGCTATGATGCAGCGACTGGGCATGGAAAAAGGCGAAGCAATTGAGCATAAAATGGTGAATCGCGCAATTGAAAATGCACAGAAAAAAGTCGAAGGCATGAACTACGACGCACGTAAACATTTATTAGAATATGACGATGTTGCCAATGACCAACGTCGAGTGATTTACCAATTGCGTGATGAGCTTATGAGTGTCAATGATGTACAAGATCGCTTTATCCAAATTCGTGAAGGAGTGATCGGCGACTTGTTTGTGGGTTATATTTCAGCAGAGCAAGCCGAAGAGGACTGGGATGTTGAGGGTTTGCATAATGCTTTGAAAGCAGATTATGCTGCAGATTTTCCTTTACAGCAATGGCTAGATGAAGGTGTTGATGTTGATGAGCTTGAGAGTAGAATCACCCAAGGGCTTAGTGCAATATGTGATTATAAAGAAGAAATTACTGGCGCAGAGTCGATGCGTGGTTTTGAAAAAGCAGTCATGCTGCAAACACTGGACCACTACTGGAAAGAACATTTAGCAGCAATGGACTACTTGCGTCAGAGTGTAAATTTACGCGGTTATGCGCAAAAGAATCCAGCACAAGAGTTTAAGCGCGAATCATTTACTATGTTTGAGTCTTTGTTAGATACCATCAATATTGAAATTGTAAAATCATTGTCTAGCGTTACCATTAATGAAAACACTAATGCCGACGAAGTTGAGCAGCAAAATAATGAAGCTGCGCAGGCGCAACATGAAGAGCTTGGTACAACCGGTGTAGATGAGCATGAGGTTGAGGCTGCCACACAAGAAGATGGGCAAGAATCGATTGAAAAAGTAGGTCGCAATGATCCTTGTCCTTGTGGCTCTGGTAAAAAATACAAAAACTGCCATGGCTAGCCTCTGCATTGGGCTTATGTCTGGCACCAGTTTAGATGGTGTTGATGCGGTTATTGTTGACAAAACTGCAACCCAGTTATTGGCACAGGTTTATTTACCCTATCCGACGTCATTAAAAAAACAACTACAAGCCCTAACCCAGGGTGGAAAGGCTAACTTAAAGGATTTGGCAGACATTGATGCACAAGTTGCTCATTTTTTTGCTGATGCAGTAGATGCTTTACTTGAAAGCACTGATAATTTTTTAGCAGCAGACATTAAAGTGATTGGCTCACATGGCCAAACCGTCTTTCATCAAGGCGGTAAATATTCTATGCAAATTGGACACGGCGCTATTATTGCAGAGCGCTCTGGTATTGCAGTGGTTAGTGATTTCCGTATGAATGATATTGCGGCTTTAGGCCAAGGCGCGCCGTTAACGCCGATGTATCATCAGCATTTGTTGCAAGGTAAAGAGGGGGTGGTGATTAATTTGGGCGGTATTGCTAACTTGACACAGGTTTCAAAAGATTCAGTTATTGGCTTTGATACCGGCCCCGCCAATACACTGCTAGATAATTGGATTAAGAAAACTAAGCAATTAGATTATGATCGAGACGGTATTTGGGCGAGGTCTGGTTTTATTGATGAGCGCTTATTGAGCGATCTTCTGGCGGATGAATACTTTAAAAAACCAGTGCCAAAAAGCACAGGTCCAGAATATTTTAATCTTAATTGGCTTGCAAGTTACTTACTTGGAGATGAGAGAGCTATTGATGTACAAAGAACTTTGGTAGAATTAACAGCCATGAGCATTAGTCAACAGATCGCCCAAGGTGCAGACGTTTATCTTTGTGGTGGTGGCGTACATAATTTATTTTTAGCTGAGCGCTTGTCTTATTTAAACCCTAATAGTGAAGTATCCACTACAAATGATTTAGGCATGCCAGTTGATTATGTTGAGGCCGCTGCTTTTGCATTTTTTGCGCAGCAAACACTAGAAGGTAAAACCTCAAGCCTGCCGTCAGTAACAGGCGCTAAAGGCCCAAGAATATTAGGAGGAGTTTATGCAGCACAATGACACGTTACAGATTATCCGCCCCGATGACTGGCATTTACACGTGCGCTCGGGTGAAGCACTTAAATCGGTCATTGGCATGACTGCCACCCAAATGGGTAGAGCCATTATTATGCCTAACTTGATGCCACCTGTTAGCAATGCCGCACAGGCTAAGCAGTACTACCAAGAAATTGTGAACGCCTTGCCGGCAGAGTCTAGCTTTACACCATTGATGGTTTTATATTTAACAGACAACACCATGACAGAGCAAATCCAAGCCGCCGTTGATGGTGGTTTGGTTGTTGCAGCTAAACTTTATCCGGCGGGTGCCACCATCAATTCAGATAGTGGCGTGACTGATATTGCTAATATTTACCCTGCATTAGAAAAGATGCAGCAGCTGGGTATGCCATTATTGATACATGGCGAGGTAACTGATGTTGCTATCGATATCTTTGATCGAGAGGCGGTTTTTATTGAGCGAATATTGACCCAGGTTGTTAAAGACTTTCCCGAGCTGAAGATTGTGTTTGAACATATTACCACCAAGGATGCCGTTGATTTTGTTTTGTCTGCAAGTGAAAACATTGCTGCCACGATAACCCCGCATCACCTATTGGCAAATCGTAATGACATGCTGGTTGGCGGTATTAAACCACACTATTTTTGCTTGCCAATTTTAAAGCGAGAAAACCCACATCAACAAGCTTTGTTGTCTGCGGCCACCAGCGGTAACGCTAAGTTTTTCTTAGGTACTGATTCCGCACCACATGCAAAAAACGACAAAGAGTCTAGTTGTGGTTGTGCTGGGATTCTCAGTGCACATTGTGCAATTGAGTTATATGCGAGTGCCTTTGAATCTCAAAACGCATTAGACAAGCTTGAAGGGTTTGCGTCAATATTTGGCGCTGACTTTTATGGCCTGCCACACAACAAAGAAACCATCACACTTAAAAAACAAGACTGGATTGTGCCTGATAGCTATCCTTTTGCCAACACGACTGTTGTGCCATTTATGGCCGGAAAAACATTGGGCTGGAAGCTGGTACCTTAGATTTTAAAGTAAGCTTTTGCCTGCTGAGTATCAAGTTCGATTTGTTGTTTTAGCGCCTCAAAATTGTCAAATTTTTCTTCATCTCTAATTTTATGCTTGAAGATAACTTTGGCTTCAAGCCCATAAACATCGCGATCAAAGTCAAACAAAAACACTTCTAATAAGATTTTTGTGCCGTTAACCGTTGGCCGATTACCAATATTACACACCCCTTGATAAACCACGCCATCAATTTCAACCGTGGTTGCAAACACCCCCAAAACCGGGCTAATCTTACGTTTAATAGGGATGTTGATAGTTGGAAAGCCAATCGTCCGGCCTTTTTTCTGGCCGTGAATAATTTTTCCATTAATTGAGAACTCACGCCCTAGCATTTGCGCAGCGTCACCCAAATCACCCTGAGTAAGCAGTGTTCGAATTTCTGAGCTGCTTGCACGACAATCATTACACAACACGCTTTGGGTGTTTTCCACACTAAAGTCGTTAGTGCTTGATAAGCTTTGTAGTAGTTTTAAATCACCCTGTCTGCCTCTGCCAAAGCGAAAATCATCACCAATTAAGCAGTGTTTCATGTTGAGCTTATCTAACAAAACCTGTTGAATAAAGTCTTTAGCTTCAAGCTCAGAAAAACTCTGATTAAAATAAATTAACAAGTGCTTGTCCACACCAAGGCGAGATAACAACTGATGCTTTTCTTTAAAATTACTGAGTGTAGCTTGTTCCCGACCAAAAAAACACTGAGGTGTTGGCGCAAAAGAGATAAGCACTGAGGGTAGGTTTAACGCTTTGGCTGTTTCTACTAGTCTTGAGATGATTTTCTTGTGACCAACGTGCACGCCGTCAAAGTTACCAATGGTGACGACACTACCAGAGTGTTTTTTTAAATTATGTAAACCGCGAATAAGTTGCATAACAGCTATTTTAATCTAATTGCGCTAAGATTTTATTCACAGGTGTTGGCACCCCAACTTTTAATTGGTTAATTGGTTGGAACCCGAAGGTTTGTTCTGGGCAGTCGACAATGACAGGATTGATGGTCAAGTGATAGTGGGTGAAGCTGTGCTTGATGGGGTCAAGGGTTCTGTTGATGCAGGCCTTTGCGTTAAATTTATGGATAGTGCGGTTAATCTCTTGAGGGTTGTTTTCGCATTCTACAAAGCTCCAAAGACCGCCCCAAATACCTTTTACCGGCCTTTTCTCTAAATAAATCTGACCCTGTTTATTTTGATAAACCAGCATCGCAGTTCGGCGACTGGGTTTGTTCTTCTTGGGTTTGGGGTTTGGATATTCGGTTTGTGTGTTATGTTGATAAGCCTGACACCCTTGTTGAATTGGGCACCGGCCACAGCCTGGATTAGAGCGAGTACACAGGGTTGCACCAAGATCCATAATGGCCTGAGTGTAATCATTGTTACGCATGTTGGGTGTGTGCTGTCTGGCCAACACCCAAAGTTTTTTGAGTGTTTGAGCTTGGCCATAATGACCTTTTACTTGATGGTAGCGAGATAATACACGCTTTACGTTGCCATCTAATATGGCGTGATTTTGGTTGTGACTAATGGATAAAATAGCGCCTGCTGTTGATTCGCCAACGCCTGGTAAGGCTACAACCTGCTCAATACTAGCAGGAAACACCCCCTGATAATCCTGCATAATAATTTTTGCGCTTTTATGTAGATTGCGCGCCCTAGCGTAATAGCCTAGACCTGCCCATTGTGCTAAAACACTGTCTTCACTGGCATCGGCTAATATTGCCAGGCTTGGAAAGTGGTGAATAAAATTATTAAAATAATCGATTACTGTGCTGACTTGTGTTTGTTGCAACATGATTTCACTAAGCCAAACATGGTAAATATTGGCATGGCTTTTTTCTCCAATTTGCCAAGGAAGCTGGGTGCGCCCATGCTGATCAAACCACTGTAATAGTGGTTTTGAAATCGAACTCATTATTTCAGGTTGAGTGGGTCGTTTGGATCGATACCTTCCATAAACGGCTTGTCAATATCTTTGTGAGTGACCTGATAAACACAGCCAATCCAGTTATTGATGATGCCGCTGGTGGCATCGTGCCAGGTGTTGCCTAGAGTTTGACTAATTAACACTTCAGGAAAGTCGGTTATATTAAATTCACCCTCAAGTAATTTGGTTTTAAATTCGTTTAAGATGGCTTTATTTTGTGGACTTAAGTAGTTATTTGGAAAAGAGGGGTAGTTTTCTCTGTCTTTATTCAAAAACGAAATTATTTCTCGTTTGTATTCTTTTAGCAGGCTAATAGTGTCGTACTCTGGATGACCCTGGAAAAACACAATTCTAAGTAAATCTTCACTGACGCATAAATGCGCACCAACCTTGCTGTCAACCAGTATTTTGACACCTGCTTTGTTAAACTGTGTTTTGCTAATTTCATTAAAGCGAGAATGTGGAACATCAAAGCAAGTGTTAACACCGCTCATAAGCGGGTGTTGACGATCAAGCACTTGATGTGGAAACACACCCCAGCATTTTTCGCCAATTGGTTGGCGTTTTTGCTTGTAACGAAATTCAAGTACCGCATGGGTGGCTAGGCAAGAACACAGGGTTGAAGTGACATTGTCATACGACCACTCAATTACTTCTTTTAGTTGTTCATAAAAAGGCGCTTTTTGTAAGTCGGCTTCTTCAATGTGTGCACCTGTAATAATAAGCGCATCTAAACCTTGAGCCTTGATATCGTCAAAGCTTTGATAATGTTTATCAACATGCGCCTGTGCTTTGTCACCACGCTCAATCGAAGATAAGGTGAATGGGTGCAAATAAAATTGTGCAATTTGATTTGAGTGCCCAATTAAGCGGAAAAATTGCCTTTCAGTGGCTTCAAGTGCCGCATCTGGCATCATGTTTAATAGGCCAATATGTAGCTCGCGAATGGTTTGGTGATTAGCACGATCTTTAGATAGTATGGTTTCCCCTTCTTGCTCTAGGCGTGTAAATGAAGGCAGGCTAGAATGAGCAATGAGCGGCATTAGTCTAGTGCTCCATTGATAAGCTCAAACACTTCATCTGCATTTTTGCACTGATACAAATCCTCACTATCAATGGTGTAGCCGTATTTTTTGGCGATGGCCTCGTATTTTGGCGCTCTGTGAGCCAAAAGTTTTGGAAAAATCCAGCCAACAAAGGCGTCAGGATTGATTTGTGCTACATAAGTTAGGTTGTTTTCAGCTAAGTAAGTGATCAGCTGTGTCTTTAAAAAATCTGCCTGATAATACAAAGGCTTAGGGTGTGTTTGAGCACGTTCAATCAATGCCGATTTGTTGGCTTTGCTGGCTCGAATATAGAGGATTAGCGTGTGTTCAGCGAGTGTTCGATATACTTTGTCATCATCAAGCTCACACAGGCTGCCACCCGCGTCGTTAATAAAATGATCAAATCCTTGTTGGGCTGATTTTTCAATAAAATGTGGCACGTCTAGCATAGTACTAACTTCGGCCTCTTGGTGTAGTGCTTGACGACGAGTAAACTCATCAATTGGCAATCCGCCCTGCTCAGGGTTGCCAACCTTGCCCAAAAAAGCAGAAACTGACGACAAGTTGTCAAAAGTAATATGGTTTTCAATGCTAATAGACTTGTTGTCTAATAAATCACCCAGCCAATCGTCCTGCCTGATGTTGTGTTTAATATTGTCAAGAATTGCTTGATTAAGATATTCAGCGCCGATGCGGTAATCGCCTGAATAGTGGTACCACTTATCTTTATTACTCAGCAGTTTTGATAAGTGTGTTTTGCCAACACCCGACATGCCTAACAGCGTTAACCGCTTATTTTTTGATTGTTTAAATTGTTCGGCCGTTAGCCTCACAACAACCCATCTTGTTTAAACATTTCTCGAATACCGCGCACCGCTTGACGAGTTCGATGTTCATTTTCAATCAAGCCAAAGCGCACGTATTTGTCGCCATAATCACCAAAGCCAATACCAGGAGAAACACCTACTTTTGCCACTTTAAGTAATTTTTTAGTAAACTCTAATGAGCCCATTTCTTGGTAAAAATCAGGGATTTTAGCCCAAACAAACATAGTGGCTCTGGGTGGCGTAACATTCCAGCCGATGGATTGCAGGCCATCGCACAAAACATCACGACGATCTTGGTACATGTTTGAAATCTCCTTAACACAACTTTGGTCACCTTCCAGCGCCTCAATGGCAGCCACCTGAATTGGGGTAAACATGCCGTAATCAAGGTAAGATTTTATTTTTGCTAAAGCAGCAACCAATGTTGGGTTGCCAGCCATAAAGCCAACACGCCAGCCTGGCATATTATAGCTTTTTGACAAAGAGAAAAATTCAACAGCAATGTCCTTTGCGCCTTTAACTTGTAAAATACTGGGCGCCACATAACCGTCAAAAACAATATCGGCATAGGCCAAATCTTGAATCACCCAAATCTCGTGCTCTTTGGCGATTTTGATAACGCGCTCAAAAAACTCCAGTTCTACACATTCAGTAGTTGGATTAGATGGGTAGTTGAGTACTAACATCTTAGGCTTGGGAAAAGTATTTTTAATCGAGCGTTCGAGTTCTGCAAAAAAATCATCTTCCGGGCCACAAGGCACATGTTGAATATCCGCACCAGCAATCACAAACCCGTAAGGGTGGATTGGATAGGCGGGATTGGGTACCAATACAGTGTCGCCATTGCCAACAACAGCCTGCGCCAAGTTGGCCAAACCTTCTTTTGATCCAATGGTAACGATGGCTTCAGTTTCTGGATCTAAATCAACGTCAAAACGATTTTTGTACCAACTGGTAATCGCGCGTCTAAGGCGTGGAATGCCACGAGAAGTTGAATAACGGTGTGTGTCTTTACGGCGTGCCGCCTCTACTAATTTTTCTACAATGTGATCTGGGGTTGGCTGGTCAGGGTTGCCCATACCAAAATCAATGATGTCTTCACCACGCGCACGTGCCTTTGCTTTTAGCTCGTTAGTAACGGCAAAAACGTAAGCAGGTAGGCGTTTAATTCGAGGAAAATCTTCGTTCATTTATTTAATTGCTAGTAATTCTACATCAAACACTAAAGTTGCACTTGGCGGGATAACGTTGCCCGCACCCATTTCACCGTAAGCCAGTTTTGATGGAATGGTGAGCTTGCGCTTGCCGCCTACTTGCATGCCATCAACGCCTTGATCCCAGCCAGGGATAACCTGACCAACGCCCAGTTGAAAGTCAAACGGAGCATTGCGATCAACACTAGAGTCAAATTTTTTGCCGTTGGTTAGCCAGCCAGTGTAGTGCATAGAAACGTGATCGCCTGCTTTACAGGCAGCGCCTTCGCCGAGTGCTAATTCTTCAATAATGAGTTCTGCCATAGTGTTTTCCTAATAAGTTAATGTTATATTGTAAGAGCCGAATTTTCTAATATTGAGCACACCTACATCCAAAATTAAATACTGCCCCTTAATACCCTTTAACACTCCTGAAATAAGCGGTGTTTTATCAAAATTTAGTGAGCTAATTTTGTTTGGGTATTCTACCACAGGGTAATTAATTTCTAAAGTTTCGTTGTTGAGCGTTTTAGCACCCAACTCGTTAACTAGTATTTGAACTTTTGGCAGTAGTTCGTCACGTACTTGCAGTAAGTCAATTTCTTCAACTTCATTTTTAAGCATTTTTCGCCAATTGGTCTTGTCGTTTACAAAATCTTTAAGTGCGACTTCGATTTGCCCAGATTTAAGGCGGGTGTCGACTTCTAGTATCGGCAGTGCACTGACAGCGCCTTGATCAATCCACCGACTAGGAATGTTGGATTTTCGTGTAATGCCAACCTTTACACCAGACGAGTTAGCCAAATAAATTACGTGTGGGGCAAAGCAATTATCTAGCCCCCATTGTGGTTCACGGCAAGTGCCCAGGTGATGGTGACAGGTTTCTGGTTTCATGATGCACAAATCACAACGGGCCAATTTTTGACAACAAGGATAACAATAGCCTTGAGAGTAGCTTTTATTGGTTGCCTTGCCACAGTTTGCGCAGCTGATCTGGCCGTTAAATTCTAATTGTATGGTTTCACCAATCAAGTCGTTCATATTGAGCAACTTGTCGCCAATGGGCAGTTGGTATTGTGCTGAGCCCATACTAAGGCTAGTATGCATTTTGCTAATGAGTCCGCTTAGCTGCATAGGGCTAGGTTTGGGTTAGTAAGGTTTGCACTTCCCGGTATTTATCGACCGTTTTTTGAATGATGTGTTCGGGTAGTGTGGGCGCAGGCGGTGCCTTGTTCCAATCTAGCGTTTCTAAATAGTCACGTACGATTTGTTTATCAAAGCTTTTTGGGCTGCTACCCACTTGGTAGTCCGCTTTCGACCAGAATCTTGAAGAATCTGGCGTCAGCACTTCATCCATCAGGGTGAGTTGATTGTTTTCATCAAGACCAAATTCAAACTTGGTGTCGGCAATAATAATACCGCGCGATAACGCATAATCAGCAGCGAATTGGTAGAGCGACAAACTGGCTTGTTTAACTTGCTGGGCCATGTCTTCGCCTAATATATCCACAGTCGCAGCAAAATCAATATTCTCATCGTGCTCGCCAACCGCTGCTTTGCTAGACGGCGTGTAAAGCACTTCTGGTAATTTTTCTGCCAGTTGTAAATTGTCGGGTAGCGCCACACCACATACGCCACCTGTGTTTTGGTAGTCTTTCCAGCCAGAGCCAATAATATAACCACGAACAATTGCCTCTACTGCTAACGGCTTGAGTTTTTTTACAATGATAGCGCGACCCTCGACTTGCTGAGCCTCGACCGCATTTAGCACACTGTTTAGTGGCTCATGAGTTAAGTGGTTGGGAATAATGTGTTTGGTTTTGTTAAACCAAAAGTTAGCCACATTCGTGAGAACCATGCCTTTTTGGCTGATTGGCGCATCAAAAACAACATCAAACGCACTAAGGCGATCCGTGGTGACAATCAACATGCGATTGTCATCAATGTCATAAATATCTCGAACTTTTCCTTTTTGAATTAAGGGCAGGCTAAGCGAGGTCTCGAACAGTGTTTGCAAGGGTGTTTTCATTAATAATTTTACCGTTATTTTAACCTTAATCCTAACATCGAAAATACGAATGTCAGACGTGTTAATGTATGTCTATGGTAAAATACACACTATAGTATGATGATAAAAAATTTTCTAATTACTGCCCTGCTAATAGCCCAATTTTCAACGGCTTCACCATTGACTGACGGCGCATTACGATTAATTCAAATTGGCAGCGAAATCGGTTCTCGTGATATTGTAATGCGCGGCCAATCTCTACTGATGAAAGGTGCATTTGATCTAAACGATTTTGATGCGATATACGAAACTTCTAAGCAAATGCGTTATGGTAATACGCTTATGGGTTATCAGCCACAACCCCGTGTTGCTAACGAAATTCTTATTAAGTTAGTAAGGCAAAGTCACGACCCTGCGTTGTATGACTATGCGCTATATCTACTAGATGGCAAGGGTGGTTTTGTTAAAAATGACTTTTTAGCTTTAAACTTGTTCGAAGAGTCTTTTGAAGTGCATGGCAATGCAGATGCCGCTTTTATTGCTGCCGTAATTAGAAACGAGTCTTTAGTGCCAGGCACTAAAGATGAGAGGCGTATTGGTGAGCTGATTACGTTTGCAGTTTTAAACAAGGTTAAAGGTGCATCTGAGTATCAAGCCCAATATATCGACAGTGGGCACTGGAGAAGTCTTAATGTTAGATACTGGAAAGACTGGCTAGCTAGTCAATAATTTATAGGCTACGCAAGATTGTGTTGGCCCTATTTTTAAAGTGCCAAAAATCAGAATGAGCAACTTGTTTTTGCTTGGGTAATGGGTGTGTTAACGGGTTTTGTCGAATACCTTTGTAGCGTAATTCGTAGTGTAAGTGCGGCCCAGTTGAGCGCCCAGTTGATCCAACATAACCAATGACCTGACCTTTTTTAACCTTAGATGAAGGCTTGAGTCCGCGAGCAAATTTAGACAGATGCGCATACACGGTTACATAATTGCTACCATGTTTGATTTGAACGGCATTACCTAGAGCGCCGATTCTTTTTCGATATTGGATAACACCACTAGCCACAGCATAAACTGGCGTCCCTCTTTTGGCAGCATAATCAACCGCCCGATGTGGTCTCCAAGTTTTTAAGATGGGGTGAAAGCGCTTTCTTTGAAACTTAGAGCTAATGCGCTCATATTTTAAAGGTGCTTTTAAAAAGCTTGGGTATAGTGATTTTCCGTTAATGTCGTAGTATCCGAAGCGCCCACGCTTATCAATATAAGAAAAAACAGCCACACGCTTTGTTGCGCCTATGTAAATTAGCGCACTGGGATTAGCGCCCTGTTTACCAACAATAATAAATCGATCGCCTTTGTGTAGGTCTTTGTTGAAATCAATTTCCCATGAAAATATACGTATCAAAGTTTTAACAATCTTTGGACTGATATTGGCTTTTTTTGCATCAAAATTAAGTGAGCGTGTAATGGTGATGGTAGTGTGGTCAGACGTATTAGCACCATACGCCAATACACTTGGTGGGCTGATTAACAGCAAAGAGAAAGCTAAAAATAAAGCATGTTTAAGCATATTCAGCAACAATTTGAGAAGCTAGATTTCGTGCCTCTTGGTCACTGGTAATAATGTCGTCGAGGTTATTTAAAACAACATGCTGGGTTTGAGTTAGGGTCTGTTCAATAACATGAGGAATATCTAAAAAACCAATAGTTTGGTTTAAGAATGCATCAACTGCAACTTCATTGGCAGCATTAATAGTGCCCATGGCGTTTCCACCTTGTTTGAGCGCCTCAAAAGCCAGCCTTAGGCAGGCAAATTTTTCAAGGTCTGGTTTGTAAAACTCTAAAGGTGAATTGTCAGTCAAATCTAGCGGTGAAACACCAGAGCTAATGCGATCAGGATAGGCCATTGCATAGGAAATAACGCTACGCATGTCAGGGTTGCCTAGTTGCGATAAGGTGGAGCCGTCATTGTAATACACCGAAGAGTGAATGATACTTTGTGGGTGCATCACTACGTCAATTTGTTCGGGTTTCAAGCTAAACAAATAATAAGCCTCAATAACTTCTAAGCCTTTGTTCATCATTGTAGCTGAGTCAACCGAGATCTTGCGGCCCATTGACCAATTTGGGTGGGCGCAAGCCTCCTCAGGCGTTATTGATTGCAATTCTTTTAATGGTGTGTGTAAAAATGGCCCGCCACTGGCAGTGAGCTGGATTTTACTAAGACCCGAGCGACCACCCTGCAAGCATTGAAAGATGGCAGAGTGTTCTGAATCAACAGGAATAAGCTCGGCACCCGAGTGCTTAACCGCATCCATGAAGATATCGCCTGCTAAAACCAGCGATTCTTTATTGGCCAGCATGATGCGTTTTCCAGCTTTAGCTGCTGCCAAGGCAGACGCCATACCGGCTGCACCAACAATGGCGGCCATGACATAATCGGTTTGTTGGTGTACAGCAATATCACACAAAGCCTGTTCACCACTAAGTACCTGAGTGTCATTATTAAGGGCTGCTTGTAGTTTTTCAGCTGCTTTTTCGTTTGTCATTACGACGTAATTTGGCTGATATTGGTGGCATAACTCGAGCATCGCCTCCCAATTGGTGTTAGCACTAAGGGCGAATATATTAAATTTATCGTTATGCTGGTCAACCACGGATAAAGTACTTTTACCAATAGACCCAGTAGCACCTAAAAGAGTTATGTTCTTCATAATAGGTTTAAACCCAACAGAAAAAACGGTGCTGCTGCTGTCAGTGAATCAATGCGGTCTAGTACACCGCCATGTCCAGGCAAAATCTGTCCACTGTCTTTCATGCCAGACTCGCGCTTAAACAAGCTTTCGAATAAATCGCCTAAAACAGAAACACTAGCAACAACAATTGTTAACAGTAAATAACCAAAATATTGCTCACTAGCGACACCTTGTAATTGTAAAAAAGCCAGCATTACAACCAAGGCAAAACCTATGCCGCCTAACACTCCCTCGACAGATTTTCCAGGGCTGACTTTAGGCGCAAGCTTACGCTTGCCGAACTTTCTACCCAAAAAATAAGCGCCTGAATCTGCCCCCCAAATAAGTAGCATTAACAGTAAAAAATATTCGTTACCTTTTGCGTGCAAGCTGACCAGAGAAACCCACATAGGTGCTAACAACAGCACGCCACTCATTGATCGAACAATGCCAGAGCCAAACCAAGTTTGTGTGTGGTTAGGGTAGCTCACCACCCAAAATAAATTCAACCCCCACCAAAAAGCAGAAACATAAAGCAGGATGTATAAGTTATCTGGGTTTTGTGCGTGGTTGTTTGCAACTAACGTGCAACCAACAATAAACAGCGTCAATAGAGCCCTGTTGATAGGCTGAGTGATCTTAATTAGTCGTGAAAACTCCCAAGCACCGAGCATAACAAAGGCCAACAACAAATAAGAAAAATAAGGTGTGTTTAAGGCAAATATCGCCCAAATAAACAAAGGCGCTAATACTAATGCGGTTAGGATTCTTTGCGCCATTCCACTTAACATGCTTTGTCCTTACGTGCGCCGAAGCGACGGTCTCGATGGTTAAAGCTCTCAATGGCTTTATCAAGCTCTGCCGGGTTAAAGTCCGGCCACAAGGTGTCGGTAAAATACAACTCACTATAAGCGATGTCCCACAGTAAGAAGTTGCTAATTCTAAGTTCGCCACTGGTGCGAATTAATAAATCAACTTTCGGCTGGTCTGCCAAGCATAAATATTGAGAAAAAGTATCAATATTAATATCATCAGCGTTAATTTCGTTGTTGGCTGCGCGCTTAGCAATTTGCTGAGCGGCTTGTGCAATGTCCCATTGACCACCATAGTTAGCAGCAATGACCAGCGTTAAGCCTGTGTTGTTGGCTAGTAGTGCTTGTGCATCAGCGGCTGTTTGTTGTACTTCTTGGGGAAATAGCTCCATGTTGCCAATAATTTTAAGCTTGACATTGTGCTTATTAAGTTTGTTGGTTTCTTGTTTTAATACGCTTAAAAACAATTTAAACAGTAAAGAGACTTCCTCAGTTGAACGGTTTTTATTTTCACTGCTAAAGGCGAATAAAGTCAGTGTTTTAACACCCAATTTTCCACAATGTTTTACTGCCTCACGTACTGCCTTAACACCTTTTTGATGGCCTTGGATACGAGGCAAGAATCGTTTCGACGCCCAACGGCCGTTACCGTCCATAATAATTGCAATGTGTTTTGGAATATTCATACTTCTCACAGATTATACCTACTACGGTAAAATTAGCGCTTATGAGTTTAGCTAAAAGAATTATCCCTTGTCTTGATGTGCGCGATGGTCGTGTGGTTAAAGGCGTGCAGTTTGTTGACATTAAAGATGCAGGTGATCCAGTTGAAGTAGCCAAGCGTTATGACTTTGAGGGGGCAGATGAAATTACATTTTTAGACATTACTGCTTCTCATGAGGGGCGTGATACAACAGTGCACATGGTTGAGAGTATCGCTGAGCAAGTATTTATCCCACTCACTGTTGGCGGCGGTATTCGTAAGCCTAAAGATGTCAGGATAATGCTAAATGCTGGTGCAGACAAGGTCGCGGTAAATTCGGCAGCTATTTTTAACCCTGGCTTGATTAATGAGCTCAGCGCAAAGTTTGGCTCTCAGTGTATTGTTATCGCCATTGACGCAAAACAAGTATCAAGTAACCCACCAAAATGGGAGATTTTTACCCACGGCGGTCGTAAGCCGACTGGTATAGATGCCGTTGAGTGGGCGGTAAAAATGACCGAGGGTGAGCATGGTGCTGGCGAGGTGTTGCTAACTTCAATGGATTGCGACGGTGTTAAAACAGGCTTTGACCTGCTCTTAACCAAAGCGGTTTCTGATGCGGTTAATGTGCCGGTTATTGCCTCAGGTGGTGTGGGTAATTTAGAGCATCTTTGTGAGGGTGTACTGCAAGGCGGTGCTGATGCAGTGTTAGCAGCGAGCATTTTTCATTTTGGCGAATACACGGTAAGTGAGGCCAAGATTGCTATGCAGAAAAAAGGCATTGAAGTTAGACTATAACGCCCCAATATTGATTTTTTAACAGCTTAAGCGTATCATTGCGCGCTTTGCAAAACAAGGTTTTTTATGAATTCTAAAAAAGAATTATGGGTGTTATTGGCTTCATTCATTTTGCCAATTGCGCTTGGTACGGCGTTCTTCTATTGGAACCCAACGGCGTTTACAGGCACTACCGTTAACTACGGTAAGTTTGTTAATCCAATTATTACCACTGAAGAGCAAGACGTGGTTTTTGATGAAAAAACAAAAGGCACGCTGCAAGGCTTGTGGACACTGGCTTATGTCACCGACCAATGTGATAATGCCTGTATAAAAACACTTAAAGATATGAAGACCATTCGTATTTTGATGAGTGAAGACATGCGCCGCATTCAAAGAATGTTATTAATCAATGGCACAACTGATCTACAAGAACACGGTGTGCTTATCGCCAACCCAAGTGAAGCGCTTAGTCAGCAACTAAATAAATTTCCAAGAAATTCATTGTTTTTGATTGATCCATTGGGCAATGTGATGTTGCACTACAACCCGCAGGATTTAACCATCAAGCGAGTTATTAAAGACTTAGATCGTTTGTTTAAATATTCACGTATCGGTTAAACGGAGGTTGTTATGCCATCATTAAGTGATTTGCTCGGCTTATGTAAACTTAAAGTTGTTTCTTTGATTTTGTTAACCGCTGTGGTTGGTATGTTTTTAGCAGTACCCGCGCCATACTACCCGGACCTAATGCTAGTGCTGGCGGCATCGGTTGGTATTTCTATGGCGTCAGCTTCAGCAGCGGTGTTTAACCATATTGTTGATGAGCAAATCGATATTCAGATGTCACGTACTGATCAACGTCCTTTGCCACAAGGTAAAGTCAGTCGTAACCAAGCCCTGGTTTGGGGTGTGTTTTTAGGGGTGGTTGGCTTGGGTGTTTTACAATTATTTGTTAACACTATTACTATGGTACTTACATTCATTTCGCTGATTGGCTATGCGGTAATCTATACGATGTATCTTAAACGCGCCACCCCACAAAACATTGTTATTGGTGGCGCTGCAGGCGCTGCACCACCGGTGCTCGGCTGGACGGCAATTTCTGGTACTCAAGGTATTGAGTATGCACTACTATTATTTTTAATTGTCTTTATTTGGACGCCACCACACTTTTGGGCGTTGGCAATTTATCGTGTAGAGGAGTATAGAAAAGTTGATGTTCCGATGCTACCCGTAACACATGGCCTGGCTTATACACGCATGCAGATTTTGCTTTATACCATCTTATTGTTAATTGTAACTTTGCTGCCTTATTTGGCAGGCATGTCTGGTTTGATTTATCTTGCTGCAGCGTTGATTTTGGGAGGCATGTTCTTGGGTTATTCAATCAAAATTTATAAAAATCCAGATGATAATAAAATTGCTTGGCGCACTTTTATGTTTTCGATCAACTATTTAATGTTATTATTTGCAGCATTGTTGGTAGATCACTACTGGCTCATTAGGTTATAAAGGGGAGTTATGAAAGGGTTAGGACAAGTATTTAAAGCAGTCACATCAGCTATGGTGGGTGTGGGCAAAAAAGAGAACTTGATTAAAGACTTTGAGCGCACTGAAAAACAAGGCCCATGGCCTTATATCATTGTCGGCATGATAATGACTGTTGTTTTTATTGGGTTGGTAATTGTCGCCGTTAAACTGGTACTGCCTTAGCTAGTCCAGTGTTTCAATAATTAAGTCTAATGCTTTTGCCATTTTTGGCGCACGATGTGGGTTGGTTAACAATCCAGTGAGTTCAAGATTAGGGTTTAACAGCAAGTAACTGGCTGTGTGATTAATGAGGTAGTTGCTAGTCATCTTCATTGGCATTTTCATGCCTTTGTGACCACTGTGTTCTTTTTCTATTTTTTTATGTTTACTGTGGTCTTCAGTTAGCGCTCTTTGCTTGGTTTTTTCCACCTCGTGATAGACGCCCAGTGCTTTTGTCATACTGGCTAACACGTCTTCTTCAGCACTTAGACCGATAAATCCAGTATTAAAGCGCTTAGTAAAGGCATCTAAATTACCCACATCACGTTTCGGATCAACCGACACAAAAATTACTTGCAGTTTGTCAGCGTGATTCATCATGCCCAGTGTTTGGTTTAGCGTCGCCAAGTCAGTTGGGCACACGTCTGGACATGAAGCGTAGCCAAAGTATAAAATTGACCATTTATCTTTTGCTATATCAGACAGCGTTACGATATCTCGGTTGTCATCAATGAGTGGAAACCTACTCTGTAAAGATTTTGGGTTGGAGTATAAAGAGACTGTTGGATTCACCTGTTTAGACAAATCTTTAATTTGATTGGCATTTGGGATGAGTAAAAAATAAGCCAAAGCCACAACAGTAACGCCTAGCCAAACGATTGAATTTCTAGTTTTTTTTATTTGCACACATCTTCCTTTGCCACTGCAGGCTTCAAATTGTTTGTCATCACATGAATGGTCGGTTTTTATAATATCTTTCACCGCTCTCCCCTTCGGTTTTTGATTGTTTTTGCTTATGCAGGCATTTTAAACAGTTTGTGTGCCAATGCAACAAGACTTAATAATAATAACAGTGCCACCGCATTGTGTAAAACTGCAACAATCATTGGAATTGATAACAGAACATTTAAAATGCCCAGTGTTACTTGCACAATCAACAGGCCGCCAATTAACAATAAGTTTGACTTTAAATGTGTGTAGCCCTTAAGTAAATATATAAGCGCAACAATTAAGATCGTAGTGATTAGTGCGCCAATACGGTGCATCATTTGAATACCCGCACGCGCTGGATTTTCTAATACGCCATATTCATAGTCAACACCTAATGGCCCCCAATATAGCGCTTGTACAAAATCCATGGTCGGCCACCAAGTGCCCAAACAAGTTGGAAACTCTTCGCCACAAGATAGCGCCGCATAATTAGTAGAAGTCCAGCCACCTAAAATAATTTGCAAACTTAATACTGCTAAGGTTACTAATAATAACATCTTGTGTCTTTTTAAAACATGATGATAAGTAATCAGCGGCCTATCTTGATTTAGCAATAGCCAAGCGAGCAAGACAGTCGTAATAAAGCCGCCGACAAGGTGAGTGGTTACAATTCCAGGGTGTACTAACAGTGTCACTGTCCACATACCAAAGGCACCTTGTAGCATCACAAATAACGCAGTAAAACTTGGTAAGGCCATTGACTGGTGATATTTTGGCTTACCTCTTAAGACCATTACAAACAGGATTAAAATTACTAAGCCAAGCGTTGATGCGGCGTAACGGTGTACCATTTCCTTCCAGCCTTTGGCGGCTTCTAGTGGGCGATCATAGCCCTCAAGCTTAGTGCCATCTGCCACATCTGGTACGGTAAGTTGTCCATAGCAACCTGGCCAGTCAGGGCAGCCTAAGCCCGCGTCACCCAGTCGAGTATAGGCGCCTAAAATCACCACAATAAGTGCTAATACAATGGAGATTTGTAGTAATTTTTTAAACATATAGTGATGAAATTTTTGTACTAAGTATGGGCTGTATTTTAACGATTAAACTATTTTATGCAAAGGCCTATCATTAAAAAACCCTTTGTATTTTCACACAAAG
>JAQWRQ010000042.1 GCA_029243595.1 Gammaproteobacteria bacterium
ACACCACCCTCAACACCACGTACTAATAAAGCGCTATCCATACCAGAGGCTTTAACCAAATTGGCATAAATCGGCGGATAAGGCTTGTGCACGTAACCCAAAATAGAATGCGTGGTTTTTCCTCTAAGTGGGCCGATTAAAGTTTCTACCGTGTTGATGACGGTACGCTTAATCACGCGATCACGTAAAGAGACAATATCATGCAAGCCTTTACAATAACTCGCCTGATCAATATAACTCCAGCCAATGACTGGATCTTCTAATCTTGCCTTAGCTTGTGCTGTTGAATGATCAACGCTTAGCCCTAATGCCTCGCTAATATGGCGGTGCGTTAAGCCAAATTTAGGTGAAACACTGTCTAAACCATGGATCACTGTTGGTAATCCTAATTCAGCTAATAAAGGCGGTAAAAATGATGAGATTGGAATGGATCGGTTATAACCACTATAAGGGTCGCCTAAATCTACTAAATGCTCAACATTAACGGTTTGCTTATCACTCTCAGCCAAAATCGCCGCTAAGATGCCTTCGTTTTCTTCCATGGTCTCGCGCTTCATACGCAATGCAATCAGGAAGATAGCCGATTGCACATCATCAATCTCACCACGGAGAATGGCTTGCATGCCATCTCTAGCTTCTTCAAAATCAATGTTCTTACTCAAGTCAGGCCCAGTTGCCACACGCTGAATAATTGATTTCATTAATGCTTGAACGTCCATACTATACCTTTATATAAATTTCGTTATTTTCTTGTTTGACGGCATAAGTTTGCATATTATCAACGTCATCTTCTGAAGAATCACCCGTTTTTAAATCAAAACTATAGCCATGGAGTGAGCACTTAACTCGATCACCTTTTAAACAACCTAACGTGAGTTTAATGTCTTCGTGTGGACAGCGATTTTCCGCGCAATACAGAATGCCATTATTCATGGTGATAAATAAGTCTTTGCCTTCTAAGACAATTTCGACCATCGTGCCTTCTTTAGGTGCTTGGCCTAAAACCTTCTTCCAAGTAGACATTAAAAAAATTTCCAAACACGATTACTATCAAGCGCTGAAGCGCACTGCTTAAGTTGTCGTTTATAGCGTTTTGCATTGCTGTCTACTTTTTTAGCAATTTTTGTTAACCAAGGTTTTTTTCTATAAGATTTTTTGTTAAATCCACCGTGGCCTTCATGATAAGCTAAATATTGGTTATACGCATCTGACATAGCAACGCCAGAACGTTTGCTTGATTGGGTCATATACCAGCCAACAAAATCTGCCGCATCATCAAAATCATCACGATCAGCATCTTTGTTACCTGTTTTTAATTTGTACCATTCCCAAGTGTCATCGACTGCTTGAGCAAAACCATAGGCTGTTGTCGGTCTAAACCATGGCACCACGCCAAACAACTTTTCTCTAGGTGGTTTTGCATCAGAGGCAAAGTTAGACTCTTGATAGATAATAGCAAGCTGCACGTGTGCAGGTGCGCCGTATTTTTTCTCACTGGCTTTAATTGCACGATACCAGCTCACCTCTTCATCCATCAAGTTACAAATATTACTAACCTTGACCGCCGGGGTTGAAAAACACCCGCTTAATAGAGCCGAAAGAAAAACAATCAGTAAACTTTTCTTCATTAAATTGCCACTGGGAAAAACACCTTGTAAGCCACAATCACTTGCAGGATAAGCAACACAGCAAACATGCCTTTAATAGCACCATCTGATAATGGCGTAGATTCAGCATTACTAACACTGCCAGATTTCTCTAATTCAACATTGGTTGCTACTAGGCCTTTTTCAGACTCCTCTGCATGAAACACCACACGCGTATCTGTTTTTAAACGTGATTTGTTGTAGATATTCTTTTGGTGAACGAAATACTTTTCGCCATCATCACCTGTAATAAAACCATATCCCTTAGTGCCAAATTGGGCGACTACGCCTTTTACTTTTTTTGCCATTTTTTTACTCTCCGGTCTTATGCAAACAATAAGTTGCTTTTTCAATAAACTCTACGCCAGCGCGTAGAAACTTGGGCTCATTTTTAATGTCATTAAAACATTGTAATTGTTGACATTCGAACCCCTTACCAAATAGCGAGACCACCTCATCTTTATTGACTGCGAAAGGCGGGCCACCCATTTGTGACTGCGGGTAATTTAACGTTAATAACAACACCCGGCAATCTTTCGATATTATAGAGTATAAATGCTGTACGTATTTTGCTCTTAAATCAATAGGTAGCGCGATTAATGCTGCTCGATCGTACACTGCTGAAACCGATTTTAACACTGAGTGATCTAATGCAAAATAATCACCACAATATAGGGCGATGTTTTTACCTTGGTACACCGTAAGCCCATCAAGCTGGCAGGCAGTATAAGCAATGTTATTTTCATCAAAAAATTGTTCAATAGCCAATTGGCTGAGCTCAACACCAATCACTTTAAACCCTTGTTCAAGTAAATAAAGCATATCAGCGCTTTTGCCGCATAGAGGCACAAATACTGTGTCACCTCGATTGAGTTGCAAGCAATCTACAAATTCAATTAATTTTGAATTTACCTGGTCTCGATGCCAACCTATTTCCCCATCTTTCCAACGCTGTATCCAATCTGTCATTGCTATCCTTAAGTATAATATGCAACATGAAAATTAATCGTCCAAGTAGAAAAACCCTCATGCAATTGATGATGGTTATTTTAGCCATTTTTGTCATCCGTGCATGGCAACAGCAAGACCTTACCCAAGGCATGACACCCAGTTTTAGCTCCCAAACCCTTACTGGCGAAGTTATGAACTCCAACCCCTTACCTGATCAAGGTGTTTTAATTCACTTTTGGGCAACTTGGTGTCCAGTTTGCGCTGTAGAAAATGACAACATTCAAGCTGTAGCAGAAGACTACAAAGTGCTCAATATTGCTATCCAATCCGGTTCGGATGAAGATATCAAAAAATACGCCGAAGAAAACAACCTAAAAATAGATAATATCATCAACGATCAATCTGGGTCATTGTCTCGCTTGTTTGGCGTTAAAGGCACGCCTAGCAGCTTCTTTATCAATACTGAAGGCCGTATCCAATTTGTTGAAGTAGGCTACACTTCAACACTTGGCTATCGACTCAGACTCTGGTGGGCTGGACTTTGACCAAAGACTGGTCTGAACAACTAGACTTTATTTTTAAGCAAGATTATTACCAACACTTGCTTGAGTTTTTAGAATACGAATCAGCTCATAATAAAACCATTTACCCACCCAAAGATCAAATATTTAATGCTTTTAATCTAAGCAGTTTTGACAACACCAAGGTTATTATTCTTGGGCAAGACCCTTATCACAACGAAGGTCAAGCACATGGGCTAAGCTTCTCAGTACCTGACGGTGTTAGTATTCCACCTTCACTAAGAAACATCTATCAAGAGCTAGAATCAGACCTTGATATCGAACCCAGTAAAAATGGCGATTTAACTCATTGGGCCACTCAAGGTGTGTTGCTACTCAATAGCGTACTCACTGTTGAGAAAAACTCACCAGGGTCTCACGCTAAATCAGGCTGGGTTGATTTTACCGATACGGTAATTGACATCCTAAACGAGCAAAAACAAAATTTGGTATTTTTGTTATGGGGCGCTTATGCCGGGCAAAAAACAGAGCTCATTGACCAAAGCAAGCACCTAGTGTTAACTGCAGCGCACCCGTCACCTTTTTCTGCACATAAAGGTTTTTTTGGCTGCAAACACTTCTCTCAAGCCAATGACTACCTTAAAATGCACAGACAACAACCTATTGATTGGACACTATGAAATTAGTTATTGATGACGCCTGTTACGCCTATGACACAATATTTGGGGATTTTGGCGAAATTACAGCCCTACCTGGCCGAAGCATTAACCCAACCTCTGTAAAAGATGCAGACATACTGATTGTTCGCTCACGCACCAAGGTCAACCAAGCACTACTAGAGGGAAGCAAGGTAAAGTTTGTAGGTTCAACCGTTGCTGGTCTCGATCACGTTGACCAAGACTATCTTAAAGATAATGATATTACTTTCTTTTCAGCGCAGGGCTGTAACTCAATGGCGGTGGCTGAGTTTGTGATCAGTGCGATTGTTAATTTAGCTGACGAACTTGATTTTGACTACACTAAAAAAACTTTAGGAATTATTGGTGTTGGCAATGTTGGCTCAAGGTTGGCCGCTAAAGCAGATCTAATGGGTATTAAAACTCTATTGAATGATCCTATCAGACAAGAAAATGAAAATTTACCTAATTTTGTTAATTTGGATACGGCACTTAGCGCCGATATCGTTACTTTTCACACGCCACTTACTTTTGATGGGAAGCACCCTTCTTATCAGTTATTGAACGAGACTAATTTTCACAATATTACCAGCCAAACTATTATGTTTAATGCTGCCAGGGGCGGCGTGATTGTTGAAGATATATGGGAAAAAACTCAAACTAAAGTCAACATTATTGATTGCTGGGAGAATGAACCTAATATCAACCAGAATCTGCAAAAGGATGCCTATTGGGCTACGCCACATATTGCTGGGCACTCGGTTGATGCTAAATTTATGGGTAGTTTTATGGTTTATGAGGCTTTATGTGACTTTACTAGTCACAAACAAAATGAAAGCATTATTAATTTGATTAATCCAGGTGTTTTAAAGGTTAAACAAGACAACCTTAAAGACACACTAAACGAAATTTATGACTTTAAGCAAGACACAAGCGCCATACAAAATTTAGAAAATTTTGAATATTACCGAAGAAATTATCCAATTCGCTACGAATGGCCTCATTACAAAAGTCTAACTAAATTACCAATCGTTGAGAAATAATGTGGGCGTTAGATACGACACAAGCAACCTAATTTATTCACTAATTAAATTCGCTAATCGACGACGATAGGTTCCACTTTCTTCTGGGTTATTGCTGGCAAGCATATTACAAATCATGCCAATCATTTCCTTGGCTGCCTCTTCTTTAAATTCAGGGCTATTTTCTTGAATAAAGAAAAGCATCTCCATGCCTTGCTCAATATCATGTTGTGCAAACAAGCAAACCGCCAAATCAAAGCGAGCCTGGTAATCATCAGGTGACTTCAACACCTGGGATTTAAGCGAAGCCACACCTGCAGTATTTTGAGCTAAACGGATAAAATTAAGTTGAGTTGAAATTGACAAGCCTATGTCTGTTTTTTGCGCAGATTCTGGCAACCTATCAAATAACTCTTGGGCTTGCTCTATTTCACCAATATCTAAAAATATTTGCACCATATCCAGTGCCACACGTACATTGCTAGGGTCAGACGAAATAGCTTGAGTTAGCAGCATAATTGCCGATTGTGTATCTCCAGCCATGTGTTTAACCCTGGCTTGATCACGTAATTCATCAGACTCTCTAAAAACACCATAATGTTTAAGCAAAATACGTAACTCTTCTAATTGCAATTCACCCTCTTCCCTTTGTACTTCCTCGCCATCTTTGAAGACCACTAGAGTAGGTACATTGGTAATTGAAAACTGTTGCTTTAATTCGTCTTGTTCATCAATGTCAATTTTGGCAAAAATAAAATCACCAGAGAATTCTTTAGCCAATTCAGCAATCGCATATTCTGTTTTAATGCAAGGCTCAGACCAAATACCCATAAACTCAACCAATACAGGTAGATGGGATGAATTATGTATAACCAAATCTTCAAAATTATTTTGGCTAACTTCAAATATTAGTGGCTGATTTTCAGTGCTCAAGATGTTTTCCTTATTTAACGAGGTTCAAATAAAATTGATTTAATGCTTTGATAATTGGTAGCGATATTGCGCAAATTTTCTTCGCCTATTTCGGTGTCAACCCTGCCCTGATTAAGGTCTCTAACTTGATCTGCATACATCTTTTTCAAGGTATCCAGAGTAGCACTAATCTCATATACCGTAGGATTATCAATGTTTTTCCAATCTTGGGGTAGCGTGTGCGGATAATTTGGTTTGAAGTGTATTAAATCATCATCATTGTCAAACATAAGTCATTAGCAATTAAGCCGTTAAACTCGCAAACAGTAATGGTAATTGCTCAGGAAGGCGCTCCACATTCTCAATCACTGTGTAGTTGTTTTCACCAAAGATTCGCTTTACGTAAGTATCAGCCTGTGGATCCAGCGTAAGACAATAAGTTAAAACACCAGTTGAATACAGCTCCTCTACCGCTTTCTTGGTGTCAAAACGCAAATGCTGCGGATCTGTTTCATCAATATCTGCTGGCTCACCATCAGTCACCAAAAGAACGAGTTTACGTTTTTCTTGTTGTTTATGTAAGTGCGCACCTGCATGACGAAGTGCTGCACCCATACGAGTAGACAGCCCCCCTTTCATGCCGGCAAGGCGTGACTTAGCCTCATCGTCAAAGTGTTGATTAAAGTCTTTAAAACGGAAATACTGTACATCATGACGACCATCAGAGGCAAAACCATGGAGTGCGAATGGGTCACCAATACCTTCAATCGCTGTCGATACTAACGTCGCTGCTTCACGCGTTAACTGTAAAATTGTTTTATCAGAACCCCCTACATACTCATTAGTGGACTCAGATAAGTCTAATAATACTACAACAGATAAATCACGAGTATTAAGCACGTTTCGCATAGTAATGCGTGGATTAGGTTGTTCACCCATACGAATCGCAATCATTGCATCAATCGCTGCGTTAATATCTACCTCGTCACCATCCTCCATACCACGCTGACGCTGAACACCAGCAGGTGACAACAAGTCAATAATTTGTCGAATACGATGTGCAATTGGCTTATGTTCAAGCAAAATTTTATCAATATCTTCAGGGTCGCCTTTAGTGGCACGTCGTTCATAAATAGTTGCCCAATCCGGGCGATGAAGTTGGATTTGGTAGTCCCATTCTTGGTAATGATAAGGATCAGAAACAGGCTCCTTACCCCATGCGTCATTGAATGACTTAGCATCATCAGTCAAATCATCCTCATAGAAACGCATGGTATCTTTACAGGTCCAAACGACTTGTGCATCGTCACCTGCCAATTCACAGTCAACTTCATGAGCCATCATTAGTGGGCTAACTTCATATCGAATTTGTTGCTGACTAGCAGCCATATACTCAATACCCATATCCCAGTTAATATCTTCATAATGCCATACAATACGATTGTCATCACGGTAATCAACACGGTAACGCTCTAAGATCCTCAAACTTGGAACTGCTTTACGGCCAGAAAAAATATTGTATAACTCAATACCCATCATCCAAGCAAAATTATTGTCATCCTGGTTAGCCTCAATTTCACTGTGAAATTTAGCAGCAAATTTATTTAGTTGCTCATCACCGCCCGTTACTGTCTCATCCAATAATTGCAATGAAAAGCCCTCTAAGATGCCCATAGTTTCATGCTCTGCAGGCTCCTCGTATTCAAGCATCATTAGGGATCGCCATATTCTTTTCAAGCCAGGGAATTCATTAACGGCCTTATACTCAACTCTCGCATCCTCTAACAAGCCAACAAAAAACATTTGTGCAGGACTAAGCTGCTCAGCAGACATTGATTGATTGCTGTACATCATATGTGCAGCCATATGAGCGACTGTCGCACGATATACTTCCAGACCCTCAATGCCATTAACATCATCCAATGCATCTGGCACATACATAATACGGTCTTCCACATAAGGTCTGAAATCCGTATAGTCCGCACCTGTTGGGCGAATAAAAAAATCACGCCCCCAAAGTGCACGCAGATAAAAGTTAAGCTTTCTTTGAACCTTAACAAATAGAACGCCGCGCCTCTCTTTCTCAAGCATTGCACGAGAATCAGCAGATTCCAATGAAAAATAAGAGGTTAGATTGTTAAAATCTCTACGATAAGCTTTGGCACCAAATTTAGCCCAACGCCTAAGACCGCTAAGGGTGAGTTTAGACAGCAGCTCATCAATATGTAAAAGCATTGGGCGTAAACTACGAGCAGATGTCGACGCCAATTGATGGATTAATGTTAAATAGCCACGTAACAATTGCGCATCACCCAAGTGTCTTGCAACCACTGGTAGATTGGACAATAATAATGAGATAACCTCACCAGAAGTAAGGGGGGATGCCTTCATAGCAGCAGTAACACAATCAAGAATAATATCTTCGCCACATTCTTTAGCAATTTGTGGCATAACTTCGAGATATGTTATAACAAGGTCGTTACCTTTCCCTAAGCCACACAATGACTTAGCACCATCTAAATAGTCTTTGAGTCCTGTTGGAGAGATATTGCGTGCAGCATCCTGAAATGTTGCATCCAAGACATTTTTAACCTCTGGAGCAATCTTCTCTAAAAATTCAGAATACTCTTCAAGTATTATAGCTGACATAAAAAATACACCTTAATTTATTTAACTAAACCAAGCCAATCAACACATAAAAAAACAATGTAATTTTTTATAGATATTGACTAACTAATATAGATCAACCTAAGAAAGTTTGAACAGCTGCATTAAGCGTATCACGCATATCTGGATCATCCGTAAGTGGGGTGATCATAGTCATACTGCAAGCAGCTTCCGCATCAACACCTTGTGCAATTAATTGACCTGCATACACCAATAAACGAGTTGAAATACCTTCATCCAAACCGTGACCCTTAAGGTTACGTGCACGGTGTGCGATTTGCACTAACTTCTCAGCCATGGCTTTATCGACGCCTGACTCTTTAGAAACAATTTCAACTTCCAATTCAGTTTCTGGATAATCAAAATTCATACCGCCAAATCTCTGTTTTGTTGATTGCTTAAGATCTTTCATTAATGATTGATAGCCAGGATTGTATGAAATAACAAGCTGAAAATCAGGATGCGCTTTAACTAGTTCACCTTTCTTATCTAATGGCAATTCACGACGATGGTCTGTTAATGGGTGAATTACAACTGTAGTATCTTGACGTGCTTCAACGATTTCGTCAAGATAACAAATCGCACCAATACGTGCAGCAGTTGTTAATGGGCCGTCTTGCCATTTGGTACCATCTTTGTCTAACAGAAAACGACCAACTAAATCAGAAGCGGTCATATCTTCATTACAAGCAACACTAATTAAAGGCTTACCTAACTTCCAAGCCATATACTCAACAAAACGTGACTTACCACAACCTGTCGGACCTTTAATCATCATCGGCATACGCACATCGTAGGCTGATTGATAAAGTTCTACTTCTTTATCAACGGCTTCATAATACGGCTCATTCTTAATTATGTATTGTTTTGGATCTACTTTTATATCAGGCATAACATTCCTCTAGTATTTATTCGTTATTTTCATCATCAGTTTCATGCTCACCAGACCATCCAGTATTTTTAGCAATCTGGATAGCGTGATCATGAATACGTTGATGACGTTCTCTTAGTTCCGGTGGTAGGTATCTAACCATACAACCGTATTTATCCCATTCAGCATTGACCTCCTGTAATAAAGCGTCAATCCCTCCTAAGTTCCAACCTTCGCAAGTTTCTGTTTCGTCGATTAAACCGAAAACCCAACCATCTCTAATTATTTTACCAATTGTGGTCATGCCACCATTGATTTCGTTATTAATTCCAACATATGTTTTTGGTTTATTCATGGCTTTATTTTATATTATTTTTATGCAAAAAAAACCCCAACTACAAGTAGTTGGGGTTTTTTTTGCTTAGAACTTAATTAGCTATTAAACCGTTTGACCACGGTAAATAACCATTGAAGTACCAGCACATTGTGCGAAGTTGTCTAAACCTAACAAACGAACATGATTGTCCGGATGTGCGGCATGACAGTTTTCAATTTCTTGAAGAACCGCGTCAACGTCTGTTTCACCAAACATTGGAAGTTTCCACATGTACCAGTATGAACCAGTAGCGTGCTGTGGCTCAGTGTGCTCTACACTTGGGTTCCAACCTTTGTCAATAATGTATTGAACTTGTTGACGTGTTTGATCTGCATCCATTGAAGGTAGGTATGAGAAAGTCTCAAATTTACGACTGTCAGTGTTACCTAAACTTGATTGATAATCTTGCATATTAATGCTCCTTATATATTAATTAATTAACAAAGTGTAATTCAACACCTTGTTAGTGATAATTTACTTATGTGCCGCGTCAATCTTGTCAACTGTATCGAATTCAAACTTGATCTCTTTCCAAGTTTCCATTGCGATAGCAAGTTCAGGACTGTGCTTAGCTGCAGTAGTAAGGATATCTTTACCTTCCTTCTCCAACTCACGACCGGTGTTACGAGCTTCAACACAAGCTTCAACCGCTACACGGTTTGCTGCTGCACCTGCTGCGTTACCCCACGGGTGACCTAACGTACCACCACCAAACTGTAGACATGAATCGTCGCCGAAAATGTTTACTAGTGCTGGCATGTGCCATACGTGAATACCACCAGAAGCTACAGGGATTACACCCGGCATAGAGCCCCAGTCTTGATCAAAGAAGATACCGCGTGAACGGTCTTCTTTAATGAATGAATCACGCATAGTGTCGATCCAACCCAAAGTAGCCTCACGGTCACCTTCAAGCTTACCTACAACAGTACCTGAGTGTAAGTGATCACCACCAGACAAACGTAAGATCTTAGTCAGTACACGGAAGTGAATACCGTGGTGCGGGTTACGGTCTAATACCGCGTGCATTGCACGGTGAATGTGTAATAACATACCGTTATCTTGACACCATTGTGCTAGCTGCGTGTTAGCAGTCCAACCACCAGTGATGTAGTCATGCATAATGATCGGAGAACCGAGCTCTTTAGCATACTCAGCACGCTTCATCATTTCATCAGAAGTTGGTGCAGTAACGTTTAGGTAGTGACCTTTGCGCTCACCAGTTTCAGCTTCAGCTTTCTCGATAGCTTCTTGTACGAAGTCAAAACGACCTCTCCAACGCATGAACGGTTGTGAGTTAATGTTTTCATCATCTTTCGTGAAGTCTAAACCACCACGAAGACCTTCATAACATGCACGGCCATAGTTCTTAGCAGATAAACCTAACTTAGGCTTAATCGTACAACCCAATAAAGGACGACCATATTTGTTAAGAATATCACGTTCCATCTGGATACCTTGTGGAGGACCATTACAAGTCATTACGTAAGCAATTGGGAATCTGATGTCTTCAAGTCTTAATGCGCGTAGTGCTTTAAAGCCGAATACGTTACCAACTAATGAAGTCATTACGTTTACAACTGATCCTTCTTCAAATAGATCAATTGGGTATGCTACGAAGCCGTAAAAACATGTATCGTCACCTGGAACATCTTCAATCGCATATGCACGACCTTTGTAGTGATCAAGATCTGTTAGTAGATCTGTCCATACTGTTGTCCAAGTACCTGTAGAAGATTCAGCTGCAACTGCTGCTGCAATTTCTTCACGAGGAACACCGTCTTGCGGTGTAATTTTAAAACATGCCAGGATATCCGTATCTAACGGTGTGTAATCCGGCATCCAATAAGTTTCGCGGTAGTCTTTAACGCCCGCATCATAAACTTTTGCCATTTCAATGGTCTCCTTTATTAAAAGAGCCACTATGATACAATAACAATTAAATAATGTAAAATAATATTTATTTAATAAATAATAATTTTTACTTATGATTAATTACACCCTAAAACAACTGTATAGCTTTGAAGCTGTGGTGCGCCTTAAAAGCTTCACAAAGGCCAGCAAGGAGTTGAATATTACTCAGCCAGCTGTTTACATGCAGATCCAACAATTGACAAAAAATATTGGTACCGATTTAGTTAGTATTAAAGGTAAAAAAATTACACCAACCTATGTCGGTAAAAAGTTTTATCAGACTTCCGTTGAGGTTATTACCATGTTAGAGCAATCCCGATCAGACATTGAACAGACACTCGACCCAGAAGCAGGACATTTACAAATTGCCGTTGCTACCACCACAAATTCATTCGTCTCTCGTATTTTAGCTAAGTTTAAGAAACAATATCCAAAAATGACATTTTTTCTTGAAGTTACTAATCGAAAATCACTCCTTGAAAAACTTAACAATAACGAAACTGACTTGGTGGTTATGGGTGAGCCACCTTCTGATATACCGTTAGTAACTCAGCCATTTATGGAGAACCCACTAATAGCCATTGCCCATCCTGAGCACCCTTTATTAAAAAACAAACGCAATTCAATTAAAACACTTGCAAGAGAAACCTTGATCACTCGTGAGCAAGGTTCGGGCACACGTATTACCATTGAGCGTATTACTGGTATGCAATTTAACTCAGATATTGAGATTAACTCGAATGAGGCAATTATTGAATCTGTTCAAGCAGGGCTGGGTATCGGTTTTGTATCAGAACACACGGTAAAGCTAGAATTGCAAAATGGCATTATCAAACAACTACAAGCGGATAAGTTTCCGATCACTCGACATTGGTATGTGGTGCATCATGCAAAAAACAAGCTCTCACCAATTGCTCAACACTTCAAAGAATTTATTGTTGAAAATAGCAACCTACAATAATCCGCCAAAAAAAAGCCCCATAAAATGGGGCTTTTTTTACTCAATAAACAACTTTAGTTGTTATCCATATGCATTCATAGGATCACCGCCAGCAGTAGGGATAGCTGAAGGATCTTGAGGGATTTCAGTAATCATTGCCTCAGTGGTAATCATTAATCCCGAGATGCTGGCTGCATGTTGCAGTGCTGCACGAGTTACTTTAGTAGGATCAAGAATACCCATTTCTAACATATCGCCATATTCTTCAGTACCGGCATTGTAACCATGGTTGCCTTTACTATTGGCAACTTCATTAAGCACTACAGAAGCCTCGCCGCCGCCATTAGTAACAATTTGTCTTAATGGCGCTTCCATTGCGCGTTTAGTTATATCAATACCAATATCTTGATCGTGATTATCACCTTTTAATTTGTCTAATGCTGAAATTGCGCGAATCAAAGCAACACCACCACCTGGGACAACGCCTTCTTGTACTGCAGCACGCGTAGCGTGAAGTGCGTCATCGACACGGTCTTTCTTTTCTTTCATTTCCACTTCAGTGGCTGCACCTACTTTAATTACCGCAACACCGCCAGAAAGCTTAGCTAAACGTTCTGAGAATTTCTCAATATCGTATTCTGAGTCTGTTTGTTTAAGTTGAGCCTGAATTTGTTTAATACGTCCTTCAATGTCAGATTTTTCACCCATGCCATCAACCACAATAGTTTCGTCTTTTCCAACCTCGATACGCTTGGCTGAACCTAATTGATCTTCAGTTACACCTTCAAGTGATAAGCCGACCTGTTCAGAAATTACCACACCGCCTGTTAACACCGCTAAGTCTTGTAAGATAGCTTTACGACGGTCACCAAAACCTGGTGATTTAACCGCTGCAACTTTTACAATACCACGCATGTTATTAACAACCAAGGTTGCCAAAGCTTCACCTTCAATATCTTCAGCAATAATTAATAGTGGTCTGCCTGATTTTTGAGCAATTTCTAAGGCTGGTAGCAAGTCACGAATGTTTGAAATTTTTGCTTCATTTAATAAAATATGAGGTGTCTCTAAAACAGCGCTCATGGTGTCTTGATTGTTAACAAAATAAGGGGATAAGTAACCACGCTCAAACTGCATGCCTTCAACCACATCTAATTCATTGTCTAGACCTGAACCTTCTTCAACCGTAATCACACCTTCTTTACCAACTCTTTCCATAGCTTCGGCAATAATAGTACCTACCGAAGTGTCTGAGTTAGCAGAGATAGTACCTACTTGTGCAATGGCTTTTGTGTCATCACAGGGTTGTGAAAGTTTTTGCAAGGCTTTGACAGCAGCTTCAGTCGCTTTATCAATACCACGCTTAAGATCCATCGGGTTCATGCCAGCAGCAACAGATTTAACACCTTCTACTACTAGCGCTTGCGCAAGCACCGTTGCTGTTGTTGTGCCATCACCAGCAACATCATTGGTTTTAGAAGCAACTTCTTTAACCATTTGAGCGCCCATATTTTCAAACTTGTTTTCAAGCTCAATCTCTTGTGCGACTGATACACCATCTTTAGTGATAGTGGGTGCGCCAAATGATCTGTCTAATACAACGTTTCTACCCTTAGGGCCTAGAGTTACTTTAACTGCGTTAGCAAGCATGTTAACGCCATCTAACATTAGGTTTCTGGCATCTGAGCCAAATTTAATTTCTTTTGCTGACATGTTAATCTCCTTTATTCAACAACTGCGATAATGTCGTCTTCGCGCATTACTAATAATGTCTCACTATCGACTTTGATTTCAGTACCGGCGAATTGGCCGAATAGCACTTGGTCACCAACTTTAACATCTAAGGCAAGTACATCACCATTGTCATTAATTCTGCCGTTACCGGCTGCTAAAATTTCACCTTCTGAAGGTTTTTCAGTAGCTGAGTCTGGAATGATCAGGCCACTTGCAGTGGTTTTTTCTTCTTCTGTTCTACGAACAATCACACGATCGTGAAGGGGACGAATGTTCATTTTTTCTCCTATTTTTTAATGAGTATTAATTTTCAAGTTACGAAACAATAAATAGTTAGCAACTTATGCCTTTTGAACTATGTGGGGTTGTTTTTTTGTCTTTCAAGTATTTAGAATGAAAAAATATAATTTAATAAGCAAATAACTTATTTACAAAAAAAAACTATATAAAACAATCTTTAAGAAAAGACAATCGTTTTATTGTTACACGTAAGTACGCGGTCTTCTAGGTGATATTGCAAGCCCTTGGCAAGGGTGATTTTTTCAATATCTTGGCCCATTTTTTTCATATGATCGGCACTATCTGCATGGTCAACACGCACCACGTCTTGCTCGATAATCGGCCCTTCATCTAAATTGGCAGTAACATAATGACAGGTTGCACCAATCAGCTTGACACCACGTTCTGCTGCACGAGCATAAGGGTTGGCACCCACAAATGATGGTAAGAACGAATGATGGATATTAATAATTTTGCCTTCAAAGTGCTTGCATAAATCTTCTGGGATGATTTGCATATAGCGCGCTAACACCACTACATCTGGGTTAAAGCCGATAACAGCTTGGGTCATGCTGGCAATATCTGTCGATTTTGTGTCTGCCTCAATACTAACTTGCTTAAAAGGCACATCGTACCAACTGGCTAATTTTGATAGTCGTTGATGGTTAGACAACACACCAATGATTTCACCCTCAAGTTCGTTTTCATGCCCGCGATGCAATAAGTCAGCCACACAGTGTGAGCTCTTAGAACCCATGATCAAAATTCGCTTTAATTTTGATGTATCACTCAAACGCCAAGTCATATCATAAGTATTGGCAATGGTTTTAAAGTTAGTTTGAAGATCCTCAATCGAACAAGATAAAGAACTTGGCTCAATCTCAATACGCATAAAAAAGCGTTTATTCAAATCATCTAAATGATGGTGCGCCTCTTTAATGTTGCCATTATGTTCAAAAATAAACTGACTCACCTTAGCGACCAAACCGTGTGCATCAGGGCAAGAAATTAATAATCGATAAATACTCATGTGCGATACTCTGCGTTGATTTTGACATAATCGTATGAGAAGTCTGTAGTCCACACACTCTCTTGCTCATCACCTTTGCCAATCTCAATAGTAATGACAATATTTTCTTTTCCCATCTCAGCACTGCCCGCTACCTCTGTATAGCTTTCATCTGGCTCACCAGCTTTGATAATGCTTACTTCATTCAAATGAATATTAATATCTTCAATGGTTAAACCGCTAATATTCGCACGGCCAACTGCTGCCAAAATGCGACCCCAATTAGCGTCCGATGCAAACAGTGCAGTTTTAACCAATGGCGAATGTGCAACCGTATAAGCCACCTCTAAACAATCATCATTAATACTGCCACCCTTCACACACACCTCTACAAATTTGGTCGCGCCTTCGCCGTCCTTAATAATTTGATGAGCTAAAGATTGTGTTACTTTATTCAACGCCTGCTGAAACTCATCAACACAATCATGGATATCAACACCACTCATGCCGGTTGCACTTAGCGTGCAAGCATCGTTGGTTGAAGTGTCACCATCCACTGTAATACGATTAAAGGATTGATTAACCGAAGTTGTTAAACATTGTTGTAATTTAACTTGTGTCGATTCAACATCGGTAAAAATAAAGCTAAGCATCGTTGCCATGTCTGGACGAATCATGCCAGAGCCTTTTGTAATACCGCTAATGGTAACTGTTTTTCCATTTGCTTCAAACTGTGCTATGGCGGTTTTTTCAACCAAGTCAGTGGTTAAAATACCTTTGGCCACATCACCCATCGCATCAGCCGATAGTTTAACAATGGCTTTTGGAATGCCTTTATCAAACTTAGAAACATCAAGCTGCTGACCAATCACACCGGTTGAGAATGGCAACACCTGTTCAGTATTAATATTAAGCTCACCGGCTAAACACGCACAAGTGTGTAGTGCGCTCTCCATACCTTGAGCACCAGTGCCAGCATTGGCATTGCCACTGTTAATAAGTAGCGCTTTAGGATTGTGATTAAGATGGTTTTTAGCAATTACCACTGGCGCTGCACAAAACACATTTTGGGTAAATACCGCGGCCGTTGTTGTAGTCTCTGTTAGATAGATAACTGACAAATCCAAGGCGTCATTACCCTTAATACCCGCATCAATCGATGCTGACAATACCCCTTCTATATTTAATAATGACTGACTCATGTTAGTAATAAATCCTTAATAATTAAGGGTATTTTACTGGCTTAGAGCTCTTAGAGTAAATTTTTAACCTGTATTCAATATTGGAAATATATAACTACTTGCTTGCTGCTGCTCTTTTGTTATACGAAACCCAATAACTAAACATAGAAATAGTAAACACATATTGAACAATGAACTGTATCCATTCAGGTTTTGAATACCAACCAAACAATACATGCAATGGTATTCCTAGAACGCCGTCTTTATGACTAAATATTGTTTGTGCAACATTGAATGCCTTGTCAAAGACAAAACTATCTGCTGAAATCATGCCGTAACCTTTCAAGGCTGAAAGTCCTTCATGCAATGAATAGCCTAATAAAAATCCAGCCTGTAAGATCAAGTAAGCCAAGGTAATCTTAAATAAAATAGATAGATTCACCTTAATCAAAGAATAGAAGATTAAAACAGACAATACTAAAGCAGATAAAACACCCATAATGACTATATCGAATGGATATTTTCCTGCAAATGAAAAGATAGCAATTTCAGTACCCTCTCGGGCAATAATAATAAGCGATATCCAGAATAAAGCACTAGCAGAGATGTTATCTCCTACTTGCTCTTTGATGTGTTGAGACATGTTAGTGCCATGACGAATCATCCAAACAATAAAAGTAGATACAAGCAACAAGGCGAGCAAACTAGCTGCACTTTCCCATAACTTTGTCAGACTTGAAACACCACCTAAGTACTCAGAAAGTCGACTCAACAACAACCCCAAGGTTATAGAAATGATCACACCAACGGTGGCGCCTTGGATAATTTTATTTTTTAAGTGCTTTTTGTCAATCTTTGTAATGTATTGCAAAACAATAGCAATTAAAAGAAAGGCCTCTAAACCCTCTCTGAATCCCATAATAAAACTTGGCATTTGTACCATTTTTTCTTTCCCCTAAATTAGTTATTTTGTAAAAGATGTAAATGATACCAGTTCTTATTTGCATTTGCATTAACAATCTAAAAAAAATGAAAAATAAAATATCGATACTCAGATGCCATAAAATGTCATAATTAACAAAAACTATCTCACACTTAATGAATTCAGAAATACGTAAAAAGGCCGGTCAAAAAGTTACTATAGTTGGCGCTATTGTTGATTTCCTGCTGGCCATCTTTAAAGTAGTGACCGGCATGATTGGTAACTCTGGCGCATTGATTGCAGATGGCATTCATTCATTCTCTGATCTTTTGTCTGATGGTGTGGTGTGGTATGCAGCCAAACATTCTGCCGAAGAAGCAGACGAAGAGCACCCGTATGGCCATGAAAGATTTGAAACCGTTGCCACACTCGGTCTGTCTATCATTCTAGCAATTGTTGGCACAGGCATTATCTTTGATGCATTTGATCGCTTGAGCAATCCAAGTGCGCTTTCGCATAACGCACTACTTTTAAGTGTTGCTGCCCTATCCATCTTCTCTAAAGAGGCTCTGTACTGGTACACACTCAAAGTAGCTAAAACTTATAAATCAGAAATGCTTAAAGCCAATGCCTGGCATCACCGCTCTGATGCATTGTCATCGATTGTGGTGTTTGTTGGTATCTTAGGTAGTTTGAATGGCTATCTATACCTTGATGGTATTGCAGCTGTTGTTGTTGGCTTAATGGTAATTTACATTGCCTGGGAATTAGGCACTGGCGCCACTAAAGAATTAGTTGACACTTCGATTGATGCACAACAGGTTGAGCAACTACGCAACGCGATTGGTATGATTAGTGGGGTAAATAATGTGCATTCACTACGTACTCGTAAAATTGGTCACGCCATATCAGCTGACGTACATGTGCAGGTAGATCCGTTCTTAAGTGTGAGTGAGGGGCATATTATCAGTGTGAGTGTTGAACGTGTTGCTAAAGAATGCTTAGAGGACTTGAACGATGTTACCGTACACATTGACCCTGAGGATGACGAAACCGCCGCGCCTTGCGAAAACTTACCTGAACGTGCAGAAGCGCTTGGCATTCTCAACAAAGCTTTGTTTAACAATAAATGTGATGGTGAGATCAAGCACATACAATTGCATTACCTTGACGGTAAGATCCATGTGGATTTCTTTTTGCCGCTTTCGTGCCTGTCTTCTGACAAAAGTCACGACGAGATCTTGGAAAAACTCACTGAGGTGGTAAGAGGGTTGCCTGAGTTTGGTGATATTAAAGTTTACTTCGGTTAAAGCTTAATTTACAAACTGTGGTAGGCGTGACACATTGCACCCGCTAGCGCATCTGCCGCATCCTCTTGTGGAGCTTTATTCAATTTTAAAGACTCTTGCACCATATAAGACACCTGGTCCTTGGTGGCATGACCTTTTCCAACCACAGCCTTCTTAATCTGATTGGGACTGTATTCAACCATCTCAATGCCATTAACACCTGCCGCAGAGATAATAGCGCCACGTGCATGACCCAACTTGATTGCCGCATCAGGATTGGGTCGATCAGGCCGCATAAAGGCGCGCTCAATCACCACGATATCAGGATGATACTCTTTAATCAGTTGGTCGATTTCAATAAATATAGTAGTAATACGATCAGTAAGCTCTCCCTTAGTGCGAATGCAGCCACTGGACAGATAGGTAAATTTGAGTTTTTGTGCTTCGATCAAACCGAAACCTGTCACTCTTGAGCCGGGATCAATCCCTAAAATTTTCATAAAAATATTTTATCAGTTGCTTGGCTTTGTTTAATATATATCAGGATTATATGATATACTTTTATTTTTTCAAATTTAAAGGGTAATAAAATGGCAGTATTAGAACTAAACAAAGATAATTTTGATGAAACAA
>JAQWRQ010000002.1 GCA_029243595.1 Gammaproteobacteria bacterium
AGCTGATATTTATCGCCTTTGGTGATAAATGCCTGATCTAGCTTTGCGTCTTTATCAATAAATTGTTGATAGACTTCTTTACCCACCTCAAAATTAACTTGCGAAATCGCCGGGCCAAAGTGCGCCAATAAATCATCAGACTCAAACTGCTCAATAAACGACTCAATCACCCCATTAACAAGCCCTTTCCAGCCTGCGTGTGCGACACCGACTTGCGTACCTGCTTGATTACAAGCAAAAATTGGTAAGCAATCGGCTGTCATCACCGCACACACTACGCCTTTTTTGGTAGTTACTACCGCATCGCCTACGCAGTCATCGCTTGAGGCTTGCAAGCAAATATTAGAATGGATTTGTTCTAAATATTTTGGCGCTGACGGTAGGTCGTATTTTTTGAGTAGTAACTCACGATTATTTGTAACTTGAGCGATGTTATCACCCACATGCAGTGCAAGATTAAAATTGTCGTAGCCATTTTCGATTAAACACGAGCGATTATTCGAGTTAAAAAATCGAGTGGTGGAAACTAAGTGGATATTTTTAGGAAAACTAGACTGGATCAAACTCTTCTAACACCTTAAGTAAATCTTGCAGGTCTTGTGGCAGTGGCGCTTTCCAAGACATTGTCTCACCTGAAATTGGGTGAGTTAAGGTGAGTTTTTTAGCATGTAAAGCTTGACGATTAAAACCCTTTAATGTCTCTTTAAGCACATCATCTGCTTTTTTAGGAAAGCGAATTTTGCCACCGTACATCGGATCTGCAACAAGTGGATGATCAATATGAGACATATGTACGCGGATTTGGTGGGTACGACCGGTTTCTAGAATACATTTAACGTGTGTGTGATGGCCAAAGCGATCAATCACGCGATAGTGTGTTACTGCATCCTTACCTTCACCCTCTTCAACCACGGCTTGCCTAATACGATCTTTTGGGTCTCTGCCAATCGGCGCATCTACTGTACCGCCAGAAATCATATGGCCATAAACAATGGCTGAGTATTCGCGCGATACCGTGTGGGTTTGCAGTTGCTCTACCAAGTTTTTTTGTGCCAGCTCACTACGCGCTACCACCATTAGACCCGAGGTATTTTTATCAAGCCGATGCACAATGCCCGCACGGTCAAGATTAGCCAAATCTGGATCGTAATACAACAATGCATTCGCTAGTGTGCCGGTCCAATTACCTGCACCCGGATGAGTGACCAAGCCCACCGGCTTGTTAACAACAATAATATCGGTATCTTCATACACCACATCAATCGGAATATCTTCTGGCTGCCAATCATTAGTTTTTTCTGCTTTGATGCTCAGCACTACAATCTCACCACCTAGTACTTTTTCTTTAGGTTTGAATGACTTGCCATTAATTAACGCACCACCAGAGCGCACCCAAGTGGTAATTTTAGAACGCGAGTAATCTGGCAATAACTGCGCTATTGCACTGTCAATACGCTGACCAATGAGCCTGTCGGGGATAATGATGTTAAGTTGATTCATGCGTATTATTTTACTTAGTAATTTTTCTATTTTTACGAAGTATTTTTTATTCATGCAATTGGTATTAAAAATGTAATTACGAGCATTTTTTCTTTCTGCAAGGAAAATTACTAAATTATTGATTGAGCATAGCGATTTTCTATGTGATTGAAATAATTTATTGATTTGACGCCGAAGAAAGGGAAAAGGCGATGTAATTTGGCGTCCCGTAAGAGATTCGAACTCCTGTTACCAGGATGAAATCCTGGGGTCCTGGGCCAGCTAGACGAACGGGACAAGCTGTATTTTACTTCATTTAGCGGACAAAAAAATAGCCTAGTTTTTACACTAAGCTATTTTTAGAATATGGCATCGCCTAGGAGAATCGAACTCCTCTTACCAGGATGAAAACCTGGGGTCCTAACCGATAGACGAAGGCGACATAAACTTTCTTTGCTTTTGGTGGAGCTAAGCGGGATCGAACCGCTGACCCCGACACTGCCAGTGTCGTGCTCTCCCAGCTGAGCTATAGCCCCAGTTGGTCTTTAGCAAAAGATGTAAATTATAGTCTCTAAGACAAATTAGTCAAGTCTAGTTTGGTAAAATGTTTACACAATGCTTATGGAAAATTATCATGCTGGAAAAAACCTTTACTGAAAAAACCTACACTTTAGAGATTCTCTATCATGTGGGTACTTACGAAAACTCCATTCATTTTATCTTTGATCATGCAAGTAAAACTTGCGCGATTATTGACCCTGCTTGGGAAGCGGATCTATTCATTCAAAAAATTACCGACAAAGGTTATACGCTCACTGATATTTGGCTAACCCACTGGCACAATGATCACATGAATGCTGTGGATGAAATCGCTAATAAAACGGGGGCCAGTATCACTGCAGGCATAAATGAAATCCCTTATCTAGACATCAAAAACCCTATCAAAACGGTTGATGATAAAGATACTGTGACGTTAGGAGCTACCAGTGCAACCATTATTAATACCCCTGGGCATACGGCTGGCGGTGTTTGCTACTTACTCGATGGCCATCTGATCGCAGGTGACAGTTTATTTGTGTATGGCGCAGGGCACTGCGCAATGCCAGGTGCCGATGCAAATGTACTGTTTCATTCAATGCAAAAATTAAAACAGATAGAAGATGAGGTGTTATTACATTGTGGGCATGATTATGGTTCACAGATCACCACCACTATGGCAGAGCAAAAATCAGGCAACCCATTTTTAATGATTGACAATGAAGACGATTTTGTACGTTATCGTAATCATATTCATGATGGTTCGCGTACTTACCCAATGCAGCCGGTGAGCCAACAAGCCCTTGATGCCTTATTATGATTGGTTTTTTTGGTGGATCGTTTGATCCTGTTCATTTTGGTCATTTAAAAAATGCAATAGCCATCAAGCAGGAGCTCGACTTATCGGCTTTATTTTTAATGCCTTGTGCGACACCTGTGCACAAGTCTGAGCTTCAGTTTAGTACCAAACAACGACTAGAAATGCTTAATCTTGCTGTTCAAGAATTTACCGATCTTTCAATCGACACCCGAGAAATTGACAGACAATCAGCCTCTTACACGATTGACTCTCTGAAGCAAATTCAGCAAGATTATCCTAATGATAAAATATTTTTTATTATGGGTGCTGATAGCTTTGACAATATTAATACCTGGAAGCAATACAAGCAACTAGGTGATTACGCAACCTTGGTGGTTTTACCAAGAGCAGGCAGTAATCAAACAAATAATGAAGGTGTTTATTTTTCCAAAGTGTCATTGGTTAACATTTCATCTACACAAATTCGAAGTAAAATAGCCAAACACCAAGATTTATCTGGTTTATTGCCAGATACCATTATTCATTACATTGAGAAATTATGAAATTAGAACAACAACTTAAAGTCGTTACTGACACTATTGAAGAATTAAAAGGCGAAGACGTTATCACCTTAAAAGTATTAGAGCAAAGCGCTGATATCGAAGCTATTATTGTTGCTACAGGGCGATCTACGCAGCATGTACGTGGTATTGTTAATAATATTAAGATTGAAGCTAAGCGCCTAGGTATGAAAGTTGTTGGCGTTGAAGGTGCTGAAACTGGCCATTGGATGCTGATTGATTTGGCTGAAGTGGTTGTTCATGTGATGACAGAAAAAACCCGAGAGTTTTACAAGCTTGAAAAACTTTGGTCTGGTGCTGATAGTTCTGACGACTAATTTAGATGAAAATCAAGCTGATTGCGATTGGAAAAAAAATGCCAGATTGGATACAAACAGGCATCAATCATTATCAAAAGCAACTACCCGCTTCGCTTAACTTTGAATTAATCACGCTCGATGCGCAGAAGCGCAAAGCTAAAAATATCGAGCAAATAAAAGCCTTAGAGGGTGAGTTGCTAATAAAGGCCACGCAAGGGACAAACCTAGTTATTGCCTTTGATGAAAAAGGCAAACAACACACCACCAAAGACATCGCAAAAAGCATGGAAAATTGGCAACAAAATGGCAGCAACGTAGCCTTACTTATTGGTGGTGCAGACGGGTTATCTGCCGACTGCAAGCAACATGCTAATCAGCTGTGGGGCTTGTCAAACTTAACCTTGCCACATTCTATGGCGCGTTTATTAGCTGTTGAGCAAATTTACCGCGCCCATTCATTATTAACCAACCATCCATACCATAGGGAATAACCATGAAATTAGAACTCATTAGCTTTAAGCTTTGCCCGTTTGTACAGCGCGCCATCATTATCTTAAAAAAACAAAAAATTGATTATGATATTACTTTTATCAACCCAATGGATCCGCCTGATTGGTTCAAAGCTATTTCACCCACTGGTCAAGTGCCTTTATTAAAAGCCAACGATGAAGTGATTTTTGAGTCAAGCGTGATTAGTGAGTTTGCTAACGACATTAGTGAGAATGACCTACACCCAAGTGATGCAATACAAAAAGCTAAAAATCGTGCTTGGATTCAGTTTTCATCTACAATGTTTGATGACCTTTTCAACCTAGTAACTGGCGATGAAGAAACTTACGCCAAAGCCAAAGAATCTTTATTTGCAAAGCTTAAAAAAGTTGAAGCAATCAAAGATACCAACACCTTCTTTAATGGTGTTGATTTTGCTATGATTGATGCAGCCTTTGCGCCCATCTTTATGCGCTTATCATGGATCAATGAATTCACTGATAACGCCTTATCGATCAGTGAATTTAACAACCTTAGCGCTTGGAGCGGGGCAATCTTAGCGGTTGACGAAGTACAAGACTCAGTGTCTGAAGGAATAGATGATGTTTATTATTCTAATATCGAGGCACGCGAAGGCCACTTATCAACACTATTGGTTGATGAGTAATATCTTAAAGAATAACTTAAAGAATCGCTAAAATATTTTCAGGTGGTCGTCCAATGGCAATGCCTTTATCGGTTTTGACAATTGGGCGTTCAATGAGTATTGGATTATCGACCATCGCCTGAATGAGCTGAGCTTCGCTAAGTGACTCATCATCCAAGTTATTTTCTTTATAAGGCGCCTCGAAAGTGCGCATTAAAGAGCGCGGGTCCATACCCAATTCTTCAAGCAAACCTTTCAACTCTTCAACAGAAGGCGTATCTTCAAGATATTTAATTACTTCAAAGTCAATATCTTTTTCTTCTAAAATACCTAGAGTTAGTCTAGATTTTGTACATCTTGGATTATGGTAAATTTTTACACTCATTATTAAATATTGGTTATGAAAAAAATTCTTATTATACTCGCTCTTATTTTTCCCTTAAGTGCCGTTCAGGCAATTACAGTCGATGAAATTGTAGAGAAAGCCAGCACACTTTGGAAAAACGAAAAAGCCATTAAAGTGCCTAATTTTTCACTGACTGATCTTGAAGGGAATGTGCATACTGACGAATCAACCAAGGGTAAATACTTGGTGGTTAACTTTTGGGCAACCTGGTGTCCGCCTTGCTTAAAGGAAATACCTGCTTTTGTTGAGTTTTACGACAGACATGCTGACAAAGTTCAGATCCTTGGTTTGGACTACGAACAAGCCGATAAAAAAGCCATCATTGAATTTACCGACACCTTTATGGTAAATTATCCAATCATCTTATTTGATGATAAAAACGGCAGACAATTTACTGACTTTGGCGAGGTATTTGGTATGCCAACCACTTATATCTACGACCCAGAAGGCAACTTAGTTGATTTTCGTATGGGTGAAATCGACATCGAAACTTTAGAAAAATCCATTCTTTAAATCCAAGTCTTAGATTTTAGATTTTCATCACGCACCAACTTAGGCACCAAATAACCACTTAGACTGCTCTTCATGTCTTGATGTAATTGAATGGCGCGTTCATCACTAACTAAAAAATGCTCTGCGCCTTTTACTTTATCAAGCATGTGCAAGTAATACGGCAAGATTCCAGCATCAAATAGCTTTAAACTTAGTCGTTCTAAGGCGTCTAAGTCGTCATTAACCCCTGCCAACAATACAGATTGATTGAGCAAGGTTACATTTACAAAATTTCCAATATTTTTTACAAATACCTCTGATAACTCGTTTTCATGGTTAACATGGGTCACTAAAACTACTTTTAACGCCGTTTTAGCCAGTATTTTGACCAATTTATCGGTTATTCTGCTTGGTGTTACTACAATTGATCGAGAATGGATGCGTAACAACTTAACGTGTTTAATATTTTCAATATTTTTGATTAATTTTTCTAGTTTTTCATCGCTTAAACTTAAGGGGTCACCACCACTAAGGATGACCTCATTGACTGATTGGTGAGAACGAATGTAGTCTTCAATCGCTAACCAGTTACTCATTGCATCATGCCCACTGTAATCAAAATTTTGTCGAAAACAATATTGACAGTGGATAGCACAAACCCTTGATGTGATCAGTAAAACACGGTTAGGATACTTGTGAATCAAGCCTTCGACGGGTGCATTACCCTCATCAGCTAATGGGGAATAGCTAAACCCTGGTTGACTTAATACGCTTTCAGAGGGAATGACTTGCTTTAATAAAGGGTCATCTGGATTGTTTTTATCAATCAGATTGGCAAATTCTAAAGGTATTTTAATCGGAAAATTCTGGTCTTCAAACTGATTACTTTGAAAAAAATCATTACAGCTATTCGCCCCTTTCAAGGTGTTTCTTGCGTCGTGTTGCCAGTTGCTTTGCATAATGATTGGTGCATTAAAAAGCCCCGTAAACGGGGCTTTTTAAATAATGCTAATCAGTGCTATTAGCAGAAGTTTGCAAAGTTTGCATCTGTATGTTCTTTACCATCTTCAAAGCCAGACTCCCACTCGTCAGTAATTCTTTGCTCTTCAAGCTCAGGATTATTTAAAAAACCGGCCACCCAACCTTGAATGTAGTTGTCGTTTACGCCCATTTCTTCCATTTTTTTAACACCTTCATAGTAAGTCATTACTGATACTCCTTAAATTTTGTTTATAATTTCACACTCTTCAATCAGGCTTAAAATTACTTGATATAAGAGAAAGGTAATATTATAACCATTTAAAACTATCAAGCAAGAAAAAATCATGAATTTATCTGAAATAATCGATGGCCTTAATGACGAGCAAAGTCAATCAGTTACCTTGGGTGATGCACAAAATGCTTTAATACTAGCCGGTGCAGGCAGTGGAAAAACGCGCGTATTGACGCATCGCATTGCTTATTTGGTTACGCAAAAAAATACATATACTGACGCTATCTTGGCAGTAACCTTCACCAACAAGGCCGCTAAAGAGATGCGTGAACGTCTTGAGATATTATTAAGACGCCCAATTAGAAGCATGTGGGTTGGTACGTTTCACGGACTGGCACATCGATTATTACGCGCCCACCCTATTGAGGCCAACTTAAGCGCGCAATTTCAAATTCTCGATCAACAAGATCAGTTTCGTATTGTTAAACGCTTAATGAAAGAAAACCAAGTTGACGAATCAAAATTCCCCGTTAGAAAAATCCAATGGTTTATTAATCAACAAAAAGACGAAGGGATTCGCCCTGGCGATATCGACGCTGGGTACAACTATTTTGTCAAACAGAGTATTAAAGTATTTGAGCTTTATGAGGCCCACTGCAAAGCCAATGAGCTAATTGATTTTGCCGAACTTTTAGTACGTAGTTACGAATTACTAAAAAATAATACTGAGTTATTGGCACACTATCAAAGCCGCTTCGAGCACATTTTAGTTGACGAATTTCAAGATACCAATACCATTCAATACAAATGGATTAAATTACTTTCGTCGGGTAAAAACCAAATATTTTGTGTGGGTGATGATGATCAGTCAATCTACGGCTGGCGCGGGGCAAAGATTGAAAACATTCAAAAATTAGAATCTGACTTCCATCCTATTCATACCATTCGTCTTGAGCAAAATTATCGCTCTACAGGTAATATCTTGGGCGCATCTAATGCACTTATTGCCAACAACTCTAATCGCCTAGGAAAGTCGTTGTGGACAGATTCAGGTGATGGTGATTTGATTGATGTATATGAAGCACGTACAGAAACTGACGAAGCGGATTACGTTGTTAGTACTATTCAAAAATACATTGATGATGGTGTCTTACCTAATGAATGTGCCATTTTGTATCGCTCAAATGCACAGTCTAGAGGTTTTGAAGAGCGACTGATTAAATACAATATTCCTTATGTGATTTATGGCGGTCTTCGATTTTTTGAACGCGCTGAAATTAAAGATGCTTTGTGCTATTTACGCCTTATGGAGAGCTCGGCTGATAATGTCGCCTTTGAGCGTGTGGTCAACTTTCCTACTCGTGGCATTGGTAACGCTACCATTGAAAAAGTAAGAGAATTTGCGCGTGATAATCACACCACTCTCTTCCAGGCAGCTATCGAAATGTCACCTTCATTACCCACTCGCGCAGCTAATGCACTAAGTGGATTTACCCAGCTGATTGAGCAAATGTGTGACGATGCCAAACATCTAGATCTCAGTGAAAAAGTTGCTTATTTGATTAAATCTTCTGGTCTTATTGAGCATTATTCAAATGACAAAACTGATAAGGCTGGCAGTAAAAAAGAAAACCTAGAAGAGTTGATTGCCGCTGCTAAACAATACGTCCACGATGATGACAGTGATATGAATGAAGTGACAGGATTTATCTCGTTGGCTTCATTAGATTCTAGTGGTGATACTAATGCACCTATCAATCAAAATGTACAGCTGATGACTATACACTCAGCCAAAGGTTTAGAGTTTCCCAATGTGTTTTTAACTGGCATGGAAGAAGATTTGTTCCCTTCAAGACAGTCCAAAGACGAGCCGCATTTAATGGATGAAGAAAGAAGGTTGTGTTACGTAGGCATGACACGAGCAATGAAAAAACTCAGCCTGTCTTTTGCAATTAAGCGTTTTTTACATGGGCAGTCCTTATACGCCTATCCCTCTCGATTTTTAGATGAGATTCCAAGCGAATACATCAACTCAGTCAAACAAAAATTTGGCGCAACGATACAAAACTACAAAGAAGAAGATATCTTTAATCAAGACATACAGCCCGAATCAAATGGTCAGATTTCAGTAGGAAGAACAGTAAAACACGGGAAGTTTGGCTTTGGAACTGTGCTTAATTTTGAAGGTGAAGGTGACTCAGCTAGAATTCAAATTAAGTTTAAACAGGCGGGAACAAAGTGGCTTATTGCTAGTTATGCAAACCTGGAGTTTGTTTAATTTAACGTCTTTTTAAGATCGTCAATTGAGAAGCTTTGTACCGTTTCTTCATCGGTAAATACGGGCTTCATGTTTGTATGTGTGCTCGCTTCTTTCTCAATAGCTGTCTGTCGAGAAACCACGATATCCAAGCAATCGGTGATCATTTTTTGTGTGCTCTCAGTCAGTGGATGACGCAAGCCTGGCTTGGTCATAGTATCTTTTGCAACAGAAATTAGGGTTTTTCTAACCGCGCTTAATAAACGAATTTCAAAGTCTTGATTGTTGTCTTTACTCATAATAATGTTTGAATGTTTTGCAAGTGATTGTTATGCGTCATTTTATCAAGATTAAAGCCTTTAATCCCTTTCATTGAGTGTAGTTTCTCACACTCAGGCCAATCAAGGTCAATAACTTGCGCCACTAACTCTGGATGATTGCAAATCAAAGCCATGTCACAACCACTGTCTAGTGACACTTGTACGCGCTCGGTAATATCTTTAATAAAATGCGCGCCTTGCATAGATAGGTCGTCACTAAATACCACGCCACCAAAACCTAGTTGGGCTTGCAAAATTTCTTTAATCCACTTTGATGAAAACCCTGCGGGCTTGTCATCCACTTGAGAGTACACCACATGTGCAGGCATTACCGCATCCAGCCCATGGTTAGTTAAATCTTTAAAAGTCGCCATATCTGGCACAAGCTCCATCAGAGGGCGATCATCAACCGGCAAATCTAGATGTGAATCAAGCGCAACAAATCCATGCCCTGGAAAATGCTTGCCGACACATTTCATACCGGCTTCATGCATGCCTTTAATCAAAGCACCTGCTAGCTTCACCACAACATCAGGGTTAGAGTGAAAAGCCCTATCGCCAATGACTGAGGAATGGCCGTAGTCCAAATCCAACACTGGTGCAAATGAAAAATCCACACCAATATCTAGCAATTCTGCCGCCAAGATCCACCCACATGAAAATGCTTGCTCAAGTGCTTGTTCTGGATTTTGATCGTAAACCTCCCCCAACTTTGCCATGGGCGGCAAATGGGTAAATCCTTCTCTAAAGCGTTGCACTCGCCCACCTTCATGGTCAACTGCAATGAGTAAATTTTGATTTGTGAGGCGAATGGATTTAATTAACTCTTTAACTTGGACGATATTTTCAAAGTTCCGAGTGAATAAAATCACCCCACCTATGCTCGGCTTAGATAATCGGTTTTTTTCTTCTTGTGTCAGCATCAAGCCTGACACGTCCATCATGATTGGGCCTAGTGTCATAATTTAATCAATATAAGGTTTAACTTTGTACACCAGCCATAACACTGGAATACCAATTAGTGTGGTAATTACAAAGAATTCACTATAGCCAAATTGCTCAACTAAGGTGCCTGAGTAACCACCAAATATCTTAGGCAGCAAGGTCATGAGTGATGAGAAAATCGCATACTGCACCGCAGTAAATTGAATGTTAGTGAGGCTAGATAAAAAGGCAATAAAGGCAGTTGTTGCAATGCCGGCAGAGAGGTTATCCATGGCAATAGTGACATACAGCCAAGTAATATCATGGCCCACATTTGCCAACACGATAAACAGAAGGTTGGTAAGTGCTGAGAGTAATGCACCTAAAAACAACACCTTGAATACGCCAACTCTAATGGCTAAAATTCCACCTAAAAAGCCACCAGCAAGTGTCATAAATAGGCCAAAAGTTTTAGAGATAGTGGCAATTTCTACCTTAGTAAAACCCATATCTTGATAGAAAATATTTGCTATCACGCCGAGTACAATATCACTCACACGATACAAGCCAATCACAGCTAATAACAATACAGCCACACTCATGCCGTAGCGGTTAAAGAAATCTTTAACCGGATCAACATAGGTATTATTGACCATGGACCGATTAACAATGTTGAATGCGATTAATGCTCTGGCCGCAATATAAGCACCTAAAAGCGCTGTCATCATACGGGCTGTGCCAACAATAAAACCAGCAAGGTGCTTGTTAGCAAAAACCTCAATTAAAGCTTCTTTAGCGTCTTTAACCAAACCGGCTGTTGCGTTAAAGGTTAAGATAAAGGCAACAACAATTGATAAAAATAATAAGAAGAATCGGGCGTAATCAGTTGTACTGTATTCAACCTCTTGTCTCTTGGTGTCGGGCTCACTAATAATCAATGTTGTCGCCACACCAATCAACATCACCGCTGCCATAATCATATAAGTACCTGACCAAGCATCATAACTATAGAGCGCTTTGGTTGAGCCTAGATAGCTGGCGATAAACAAACCACCCGCACCCGCGACCAACATGCCAATACGATAGCCTGCAATATAGGTTGCTGAAAGCATTGATTGCATGTCTTTGTCGGCTGACTCAATACGATAGGCGTCAATCACAATGTCTTGTGTAGCTGATGAAAACCCTAATAACACCGCGCCATAAGCCATAATGGTTAATCCATCAATGCCAGCTTTTGGATCAACCGACGCCATCAACAAGATCGCACCCATAATTGCCAACTGTGAAACCAGCATCCAGGCACGGCGGCGACCCAATGTTTTGGTTAAAACTGGCAAAGGCAGTCGGTCAACCAGTGGCGCCCACACAAACTTAAATGAATAACCTAGTGCTGCCCAAGAAAAATAAGTAATGGTTGATTTGGCAACGCCCGCCTCATTGAGCCAAAGCCCTAGCGTTGAAAAAATAAGTAGGATTGGTATGCCGGCTGAGAAGCCCAGGAACAGCATGGTCATCACCCGTGGGTGAATGAATAACTTAATACTCTCTAACATTGATTCCAAGGCATACCGTCATGACGCCAACCATTGACATTACCACGCTGATCTTGTTCATCAAGATCGCCCTCAAAGCCACTCACTACATGAGATACATTGGTGAAGCGATTGCCTATCAAGCACCTGCCCGCATCGTCAGAGCGGAACCCACTGCGGCAGATAAGGATAATTTCCGTACTGAGTGCATCTTCACCGATAAATCGTTTAATCGCAGCGATAAAATCATCAGGATGCGGCTCCCAATCAGGCTCATCAACCCAAGGCACAAAAATACAATCAAGTGGCCTACCTACAAACTTGTTTTCAGCCTCGGTACGCACATCAATTAAAACCGCTTCTTTGTTGGCCTGCAACCGCTCATAGGCTTTCTTAGGAAGGTATTGTGTTAGTTGACTCATGGCTTCATTATAACGACATCTTCGCCAGTTTGAACATGATCAAATAACTCAATAACGTCTTGATTATGCATGCGAATACAACCCTTTGATCCAGGCACGCCCATTGGTGTTTTGTCGGGTGATCCGTGGATATAAATATATCGATCTTTGGTATTACTATTGTGCTCTTCAAGGCCTTCTAGCCAAAGAATACGCGTGAGTATCCAGTCTCTACCGGGGTTTTGATTGAATAATTCTTTTGAGAAAATTTCACCGGTTGGCTCTCTAGCAATCAATACTGACCCTATCTCTAAGTCAGAGCCAATTTTTTCTGCAATTTTGAATTCTCCTAAAGGTGTGCAATAAGAGCCTTCAACTTCACCTACGCCATTTTCTGCGCTACTGATAGAATAAGTTTTATCTTGATGTTTTAGTGTTTGATTGGCAATGTCAATTGTAATCATTTGGTAAATAGTGCAATAGATTCAACATGAGCAGTTTGAGGGAACATATCCATCACGCCTGCAGTATCTAGTTTGTAACCAAGCTCAAGCAGCTTGGCGGTATCTCGTGCCAATGTGGCCGGGTTGCACGACACGTACACCAGTCGCTCAACACCGAGCTTGGGTAATAACTCTACAATCTCAATCGCGCCTGAACGTGCCGGGTCAATCAGTGCTTTATTGTAAGTTTTGCCTCTAAACCACGGCGCACCTTCAACTTCTTTAAATAAGTCAGCCATGTAAAAATCAGCATTACTAATTTTGTTTTTACTGGCGTTGTGTTTTGCTCGCTCTACCAAGCCTAAATCACCCTCAACGCCTACTACATGTTTAGCGTGTCTTGCAATCGGCAGGGTAAAGTTTCCCAAACCACAGAATAAATCAATCACCTCGTCTTCATCATTAAGCTCAAGCATATCTAATGCCAAATTAATCATTTTTTGATTAAGCTTAAAATTCACCTGAGTGAAATCAGTCGGTAAAAACTCCATCTCAATATTGTGATCAGGGTGTGAATACGTCAGCATAACTGGCTGATCTAATGGCTTAACAGTGTCTGCACCACCACTCTGCGTGTAAAACGTAATGTCTAATTCATTAGCGCAATCGATCAAGATCTGCTCATCTTTAGCTGTTAGCGGCTCTAGGTGTCGTAAAATTAGCACGGTATTATTCTCAGCAACAGCGACTTCTAATTGCGGGATTTGAGACTTAATTGAAAGCCTTTCTATGGCATCAGCTAACACTTCAAGATTATCACCCAAGGATGGGTGCAATACCTCACAACGACTCATGTTAGTAATAAAGCCAGATTTCTTTTCCCTGAAGCCCACCAATACTTTTTCTTTTTTAGCTACATAACGCACGCCGAGTCTTGCCTTACGACGATAACCCCAACTTTCAACTTGCAATGGCTCCAACCAATGTTTAGGTTCTATTTTGGCTTGACCTTTAAACGCATCTTTTAGCCAATTACCTTTAGCTTCGATTTGATCTTCGCTAGACAAATGCTGAAATGAACAACCACCACAGATACCGAATACTTCACACTTTGGCGCTATGCGATTATCTGCGGGTTTTAACACCTCGACAACATCCGCCTCTTCAAACTTAGCGCGTGAAAAAGTACGATCTGCAATCACGGTTTCACCTGGCAAAGCACCAGAAACAAAAATGACTTTTTCTTCTAAATGCGCAATACCACGCCCTTCATGAGAAAGCGATTCGATTTCTAATTCGTAGGTTTTAGCTTTTGGTTTTCTTCTTCTACCCATTTAATAACTCAATCCAATGTTTGACCGGCATTTTAGTGTCTTTTTGCAAGTGCATTAAACAACCGATATTAGCCGTTACAATCATCTGTGGGCTGGAGGCCTGCAAGTGCTGTAATTTATTGATTTTTAACTCTTGTGACAATTTTGGCTGGAAGATTGAATATGTACCTGCCGAGCCACAACAAAGATGCGAGTCTTTTACTGGTGCTGGCGTATAGCCTAGTTGCTGCAAGATAGAATTAACTAGCCCTGCTAACTTTTGCCCATGTTGCAGCGTGCATGGCTCATGGTAGGAAATATTGGCTTTTTCTAAATTCAGCTGACTTAGGTCTTTATCCACTAAAAACTCAGCAATATCTTGAGTCTTGCTAGAAACAAGCTTTGCTTTTTGATAATAATCATCACTCTCTTTAAACATTGAGGCGTAATCTTTCACCATTAATCCACAACCGCTGGCACTAGAAATAATACTGTCAACATCATGAGCTAACCAAACATCTATATTTGCTTTGATCTTAATCATTGCATCATGCTCAGCGCTCAAATGCTGATCAACTGCACCACAGCATTGCTTTTGCGGAGTTTCAATCGCATCATAACCAAGCTTGGCCAAGATGTTTTTAATGCTGTGATTAATGTTCGGCGCGAGTACCGGCTGTACACAACCGCCCAATAGTAATACTTTTTTACTGCCAGCATTTGGGGTGATGGCTTTACCTTGTTTGCTTGAGTGTTTTGAGACAAATCCAATCGGATTAAATAAGAGCGGCGTGGTGAGTAACTTACGCACAGAATAACGCATCACTTTTTGCCAAATCGGGCGTTTCTTCTCAACAAATTCACGACCAATATCAACTAATTTTCCATACTCAACCCCTGATGGGCAAGTAGTTTCACAAGATCGGCAAGTCAAACAGCGATCGAGATGCTTAATACTCTGATCAGAAAAATGGTTGTTCTCAAGTGAAGATTTAATCAAATAAATACGCCCACGAGGTGAATCCAACTCGTCACCTAAGAGTTGATAGGTTGGGCAAGTAGCAAGACAGAATCCGCAATGCACACATTTACGAATAATCTCATTGGCCTTTTGATTTTGAATATGGTTCGTTTGCATTACTGAAAAATACCCCTAGGATCAAACACCGACTTTAATCTTTGCTCAATACCACCTCGTAACACTGAATTATTATTCGACTTCACTGGTGTGTTAAGTTCACCAACATAAGCACTTGGTAGCACCTTAAAGCTGATTTGTGTAATCACAGCTAGCTTGCCTTTAGACCCAACTAGCAAACGCGCCACATCATA
>JAQWRQ010000004.1 GCA_029243595.1 Gammaproteobacteria bacterium
ATTGGTTTCATCATTGTCTCTAAATTTTTAAAAGAGACAAGTATAGTTTTACTTAATTATTTATTTCTACGATTTTTGAAAAATTTTTGAAGTAGATTCCTGCATTCATCTGCAAGCACACCACCTTGAGTTTCAATCGCATGATTAAAGCATTCACTAGTTGAAAGGTCAGAACAAGATCCACAAACCCCAGTCTTTTCATCATAAGCACCAAATACCACACGTGATACGCGTGCATGAATCATCGCACCTAGGCACATCGTGCAAGGCTCTAAGGTTACATATAAAGTTGTATTAGGTAGGCGATAATTGTTTAGCTGTTTGCCTGCCGCGCGTAACAGTTGCATCTCTGCATGGGCAGTCGGGTCATTGTTAGCAATAGGTTGATTATGTGCACTCGCAATCAATTGGTCGTCTTGTACCAAAACTGCGCCGACTGGTACTTCATCCATCGCCTGAGCAAGCCTTGCCTGCTCCAAAGCAAGCTTCATCCATTTTTCATCTAGAGAATTCATGGGGCTAGTTTTAAGGAGCACAGAAAGTGGTGTATTTTTTGCTTAAAAATAAGGAGAATAGTAAATCTATTTGACGAATTTTTAAGTGAAAAAGACGCTGCTTTATGCATTCCTTATTCCCATTCGATGGTGGCCGGTGGCTTCCCTGATATATCATATACCACACGCGAGACTCGAGTGATTTCATTCATAATACGGTTAGAGACAAAGTCAAGGAAATCGTACGGTAGTCGTGCCCAACGAGCGGTCATAAAATCAATGGTTTCAACGGCACGTAATGCCACTACATAGTCGTATCTACGCTCATCACCGGTGACACCGACTGATTTAATCGGCAAGAAGACTGTAAAAGCTTGGTCAACTTTGTCATACAAATCATGATTGTAAAGCTCTTGCATAAAGATCGCATCTGCTTCGCGCAGAATATTGGCATACTCTTCTTTAACTTGACCAAGGATTCGCACACCTAAGCCAGGGCCTGGGAAGGGGTGACGATAGAGCATATGTGCAGGGATGCCAAGTTTCACACCAATGGTACGAACTTCATCTTTAAACAATTCTCTGAGTGGTTCAACCAGTTCAAACTTAAGGTCATCCGGCAGACCGCCAACATTGTGGTGCGATTTAATCACTTTTGCCTTTCCAGAGGCAGCACCAGCTGACTCGATTACATCAGGGTAAATCGTACCTTGAGCTAAGAATTTAATATCATCTAGATCTTGAGCCTCTTCTTCAAACACTTCAATAAACGCACCACCAATAATTTTACGTTTCTTTTCTGGGTCGGCTTCATCAGCTAGAGCGTCATAAAACTTCTTTTGTGCATTAGCACGAATAACTTTAACACCCATATTGTCAGCAAAGGTTTGCATCACTTCATCGCCTTCGTTGAGGCGGAGTAAGCCATTATCAACAAACACACAAGTGAGCTGATCACCAATGGCCTGATGAAGTAGTGCAGCGACTACAGAGGAATCCACACCACCGGACAAACCAAGTAGTACGTTTTTATCACCGATTTGGTCTTTGAGGTTTTGTATTAGATCGGTAATAATGTTATCAGTTGTCCAGTTTTTTTCACATTTACAAATACCACTCACAAAGCGTTCAAGAATGTGTGTACCTTGCTTGGTATGGGTGACTTCTGGATGGAACTGTAAGCCGTAATAATGTTTGCTCACATTAGCAATACCTGCGATCGCACAGTTGTCTGTAGAGGCAATCAACTTAAAATCTTTTGGTAATTCATTGACTTCAATACCATGGCTCATCCATACATCAAGAAGCGCATTGCCTGCAGTGTGTGTGCTATCACGCAAATCGGTAAATAATGCGCAAACATCATCTTCACATTTGATCTGTGCAAAGCCGTATTCGTGTTTGTCAGCCGAGCTAGCCTTGCCGCCGAGTTGCATCGCCATGGTTTGCATACCGTAGCAAATACCGAGTATTGGTACGCCTAAATCAAATACAATTTGTGGTGCACGGGCAGAATCATCAGTAGTCACCGTATCAGGCCCACCGGAAAGAATAATGCCTTTTGGGTTGAAATTCTTAATAAAGTCTACATCTACATCATAAGGAAATAATTCACAATACACGCCAATTTCTCGCACACGACGAGCAATGAGTTGCGTATATTGCGAGCCAAAATCAAGAATTAGGATTTTATCGTTGTGAATATTTGTCATAATAGTGCTGTTATTATTTAAACCTTTGAACCTAGTATTTTAATGAAAATTTTAGATCGCTACATTGCTAAAACACTACTGAAGTATTCTTTGTCTGTCATGGTAATTTTGGTTGGTATTTTTGCATTCTTTAAATTTTTAGAAGAAGTGGATGATATTGGGCGTGCAAGTTACACTTTGGTTGATGCTCTGACTTACATTGGGCTGTTAGTGCCTTCAATAACTTACATGCTTTCGTCACTCATTATTTTATTAGGTGCTATTTTGGGTTTGGGGTATTTAGCCTCTAATAGTGAGCTTATTGTTATGCGAGGTGCAGGTATTCCAGTGACAGATATCACCAAAACCACGCTTAAGATTAGTGTTGCATTTATTGCAATTATGATTATGTTTGGTGAGTTTATAGTGCCGATATCTTCTGATTACGCTAAGCAATATCGGGCCCAAGCATTAGGGCAAAGGGTTGTTAACTCTAACCAACAAGGTTTTTGGATTAAGGATAGTAATTATTTTATTCATGTTGATCGTAATATAGATGGTCAGGTTTTTAACGATGTGACGTTAGTTAAGTTAAGTAATGCTGGCGAACTAGATTCAGTGGTTTTTAGTAAAAAAGCAGACTTTAATGGTCAACAAGTTCAGCTGCAACAATCAGATGTTTATCAAATAGACACCAGTGAAAAGATTGCAATATTAGAAAAGCAAGCACTACAAAAATATACAACCGAGGTGGCCTTTGATCAAGAGTTGATCCAATCCCTTAAAAAAGAACCAAAAGAATTATCAACTTGGCAATTATTTAAGCAGGTTGGTTTTTTATCTAACAACGATTTGTCTGCTGGCACATATGAGGTTGAGTTGTATTCAAGGCTAATGAAGCCTTTAACCCTAATAGCAATGATCATTTTATCTGTTCCCTTTGTGTTTGACTCATTAAGAAACTCCACATTAGGCCGTAAGATTTTTATGGGAGTGGTGATTAGTTTGTTTTTTGAATTATCATCTAGAATTGGCGGTATGTTATCGTTAAGATTTGATTTGAATCATTTACTCAGCGCTTCTTTACCAACTGCTGTTGTCTTCATCGTTGCACTATTAATGTTGTATCGAGTTTCAGCTAGATAGTATGGATAAGACATTAACACAAACTTCAAAGCCAAAGCTTAAAAAGCCAAACCGTTTTCAGGTATTGTTACTTAATGATGATTACACCGCTATGGAGTTTGTGGTTGAAGTGCTGAAGCGTTTCTTTTCTAAAAGTGAGGAAGCAGCGCAAGCCATTATGCTTAAAGTGCATATTGAGGGTGAAGGGGTGTGTGGTACTTATTCACATGATGTAGCTCAAACTAAAGTTTCACAGGTGATCGATTTTTCTCGTAAAAATGAGCAACCACTGATGTGCGTAATTCGCGAGCTAGGTAATTAATTAAACACTGATTTGCTATAATACAACTATGATTGAAACAGGACTACAACAAGAAATTAACTTTGTCATGACTCAAGCGCGTAACAATCGCCTCGAATTTGTGACGGTAGAGCATTTATTATTAGCACTATTAAGTATTGAGGAAGTCGTCACTTTTTTGCGTAACAAACGCACCGATATTGATGAATTGCGTGGCGAATTAGAAGAGTATATTGACTCTCATACGCCACTCATTCCACAAGAATCAGAGGTAGATATCGTCCCTACCGTTGGTTTTCAGCGCGTCTTACAGCGTAGTGTTTATCAGGCGCAATCAGCGCAAAAAACCACGGTGTATGCGATGAATGTCTTGGTGAGTATTTTTTCTGAGAAAGAATCCCATGCGGTTTATTTGTTAAAGCTTAATAATATCTCTCGCCTTGATGTGATGGAGGCGATTTCAACCCATACACCAGAGACAATTGAAGAATCTCCTAAGATTGAGTCTGATCAGAAAAAAACCAAAAAGACAGCGTTGGAATCCTACACGATTAATTTGTGTGAAAAAGCTAAAGCCGGCAAGATTGATCCATTGTTAGGTAGAGAAGAAGAAGTAACTCGTACGGTGCAAGTTTTGTCACGACGTCGTAAGAACAATCCACTGTTTGTTGGCCAGGCCGGTGTCGGTAAAACTGCCATTGCCGAAGGTATTGCTAAAAAAATTGTAGACGGAAAAGTGCCAGAGGTATTAAAAGAGGCCAGTATTTATTCACTAGATATTGGTGTGCTAATCGCTGGCACAAAATATCGTGGTGATTTTGAAAAACGCTTAAAAGCGGTGCTCACTGATTTTGAAAAAATCCCTCATTCAATTTTATTTATTGATGAGATTCACACGCTTATTGGTGCAGGCAGTGTTTCGGGTGGCTCACTTGATGCCTCTAATCTACTCAAACCAGCCTTGGCTGATGGCACACTTAAATGCATGGGCTCGACCACGTATGAAGAGTACCGCAAAGTTTTTGAAAAAGACCATGCACTCACGCGTCGATTCCAAAAAATTGATATTGATGAGCCTTCAGTTGAAGATACGATTAAGATCCTGCATGGGCTTAAAAAATACTATCAAGACCATCACAAGGTTAAATATTCAGCAGCAGCGCTTACATCCGCAGCTGAGCTTTCACATAGGCATATGGCTGATCGGCGCTTGCCTGATAAAGCCATTGATGTGATTGATGAAGTCGGTGCTTTACAACAAATTCAGCCAAAATCTAAACGTAAGATTAACATTAGCGTGGGCGATATTGAAAATATTATTGCTAAATTAGCACGTATTCCATCGCGTCAAGTCACCAATGACGACAAATCATTACTTAAAAATCTAGAACAAGAGCTTAAACTCGGCGTATTCGGTCAAGACAAAGCGGTTGGAAGCTTGTCAACTTCAATTAAACTGTCTCGTTCTGGTCTCGCTCATGAAGACAAACCAATGGGCTCGTTCTTATTTGCTGGTCCAACGGGTGTTGGTAAGACTGAAATTTGTAAACAACTTTCTCGTATTATGGGTGTGAAGTTGCTTCGCTTTGACATGAGTGAATACATGGAGCGCCACTCCATGTCTAAACTGATTGGCTCGCCACCAGGTTATGTGGGTTATGATGAGGGCGGACTACTAACTGAAGCGGTGAATGCAAACCCTTATGCAGTGTTGTTATTGGATGAAGTAGAAAAAGCCCACCCTGATATATTCAACTTGTTATTACAAGTGATGGATAACGGCAAACTGACCGACGCCAACGGCCGTGAGGTTGACTTTAGAAACGTAATTTTGGTGATGACCTCTAATGTCGGTGCACAAAATGTACAACGTGCATCGATTGGCTTTAGCGAGCAAGATCACTCACTTGATTATGAAGGCGAGCTAAAGAAAACATTTACCCCAGAATTTAGAAACCGTCTGTCAGAGATTATTTATTTCAATAGTCTTAACGAAGAAACCATTGTCTATGTGGTGAATAAATTCTTGTTCGAATTAGAAGCCGCATTAGAAGACAAAAAAGTTTCTTTGGTTGTGTCTGATGCAGCGAGAAAATGGTTTGCCAAAAATGGTTATGATGCGAAGATGGGTGCACGTCCAATGTCACGCTTGATTGAAAAAGAAATCCGCAAACCATTGGCTGATGAGCTCCTATTTGGCAAGCTGGTTGATGGCGGTACGGTTAAAGTTGGTATCAAAAAAGACAAAGTTACACTTAATGTTGCTAAGTGAAAATCTTAATCAGTAATGATGATGGTGTTCAAGCCGAAGGCATTCAAACACTGATTCGATATTTATCACAAGATCATGAAGTCGTCGTCGTCGCACCGAATGAAAATAAATCAGCAGCCAGTAGTTCACTAACCCTTAATCAAGCTTTAAAACCTAAAAAAATTGATACAAATATCTACAGTATTGATGCCACACCATCGGACTGTGTACATTTAGCACTATGTGGTTTTTTAGAGGATGAATTTGATTTAGTGGTTAC
>JAQWRQ010000022.1 GCA_029243595.1 Gammaproteobacteria bacterium
TTATGGAGGCTGGTGGCAAGGAGTTTAGTTATATTCCCGCATTAAATGACCGTGATGACCACATACAAGCACTCTCAAGCATTATTGCCAAACAACTCTAATAACTTCGCATAATTTATATTATGTTAAATTATAGTTTTAAAGGTCAGAATTAAAAGTAAAAAACCGTCCCCTACTTTACTCAGCTTGTTTTTTATACAATTGAATCGGTTTATAACCTAAATTAATGTAGTCATTAATCTTTGCCGGGCCACTTGCTGCAACATCAACAATATCAATGTATTCTTCTGGTTTTACATCTCTCCAGCCAGAATACACGCCACAAACATGTAGATTAGTCCCATCTTTAACAATATCCCTTAGTAGTGAAATAGCTCCAGGCTGTTCTTTTACTCGCCTTCTCATAAGTTGAAACTGCTCTCTACCATGTGAAACAATTGCAATGTCTAGATTAGGGTATTTGTCTTTCAGTTGTGCTTTTAAGTCTTTAATCATGGGTGATGCCCATTCCCAGGTTTTCTTATCACGTTCAATCAACTCAAACACCACACCAGCAGGCTCTGTATCAGCCTGAATTAGACGATCAACACCAGGGTGTGTGTAATTTGCTATTACAGTACTACTTATTAGTGTTGCTAAAACCAAAAATGCGAATATTTTAATGTTGCTACTAAATTTGATCATGTATCAATATCTTGTGTTGTTTAGTTATCATTGTATGCCTTACTCTTTATAATGGCAAATATGCCCAATCAGATCTTTAATATTCAACTTAAGAAAAATAAGCGGAATTTTGAATGCTCAGAAAATGATTCAATTCTAGAAGGTGGGCTCCGCCACGGTTTAGCAATGCACTACGAGTGTAGTAATGGCACTTGTGGTGCTTGTTTTGCCAAACTTACTAATGGTAATGTTAAACAAATACAACACCATGATTTTGTCTTGACTGAGGAGCAAAAGAATCAAGGTGAGTTTTTAATGTGTTGTAATGCACCGTCTTCAGACGTTACGCTAGAGTTAGAACTTATTGGTGATGTTAAATCAATCGCTATTCAAAACATTGAAACCAAAGTAAAGAAAATTAGCTTTGTTAATGATAATTTGGCCATTATCACCCTAAGAACACCACGCTCTAAAACATTACAATTTATGGCAGGGCAAGATGTTGAGTTGTCTTTTAAAGGCAATACTTCGCGTTATCCGCTTGCCTCTTGCCCTTGTCACGGTATGGAGTTAGAGTTTCATATTAGGAATATGCCTGAAGATGCTTTTGCCACTGCCCTATTCACTAATAAAATTAAGTCTAAGTCTATTATTGATTTGGAGGGTCCTAAAGGTATATTTGTACTTAAAGAAACCTCGACGCGACCAATGACATTTATTGCCTGGGATAGTGGTTTTGCACCGATTAGAAGCTTAGTAGAGCATGCTTTTTCATTAGAGATGCCTAATTCCGTGTATTTTTATTGGGCCTACCCTGCTGATGAGCAAGCACCCTATTTAGAAAATCATGCAAAATCCTGGCAAGTGATTGTGGACGATTACACTTACACGCCGATCGCTTGCGAGTTTGACAGGTCTAGCAAAAATGATTGCCACAAGGTGGCAAAACAGATTTTTGATGCACTAGATTTAAATATTGTTAATCAGTCTGATTTGTATATTTGCGCACCCGCTGAAGTGTTGATTTATTTAGGTGAATTACTACTTGAAAATGGATTGAACGAGACTCAACTTATCGCTTCTCCAATTTAGTAAAAATTGTTAAAATTTTCCATCTTTTTGGTTGATTTTATTGTCATCATTTTTCACACCTATTGACCCATCAAGCTTTGCGCTTTTTATTACCAAAGAGTAATATTATGGCATCATAAAATGGTGATATTTTTTGCTAAAAATCACCTAAATTTAATTTAATTTTTTTTCAATCTCGCTATCCCTTTTGTAGCAAAACATTTGGCGATTTTGTTGTAAAAATGACAAAAATCCCACTTGCAAATTAAGACCAAATACACTATATTTAGTTGTAGTTAAATTTAATAACACTATATCTAGTGTTTCTCTATTAGGGGGAGAAAATGAACGAACACATTCAAGTCACCAAACGCAATGGCGTAAAAGAACCCATCGATATGGAGAAAATCCATCGTGTGGTTCATTGGGCTTCACAAGATCTGGATGGCGTTAGTGTATCACAAGTTGAGATCAATGCTCAGCTGGCTTTTTTCGATGGAATTAAGACTGAAGATATCCATGAAACCATCATTAAATCAGCGGCTGATTTAATCTCTACAGACTCACCTGATTATCAGTATTTATCAGCGCGTTTGGCGATCTTTCATTTACGTAAAAAAGCCTTTAAATCTTTTACCCCGCCACACCTATATGATCATGTTAAAAAATTTACTGATTTGGGTATTTATGACAAAGACATTCTTGCTAAATATTCTGAGGCAGAAATCAATGAATTAAACGAATATATCGACCACTGGCGCGATATGAAGTTCTCTTACGCTGCGGTGAAGCAACTCGAAGGTAAATACCTAGTACAAAATCGTGTCACTGGTGAGATTTATGAATCGCCTCAGTTGTTATATGTATTAGTTGGCATGTGTTTATTCCAAGAATATGAGCCTAAAGCACGCATGGATATTGTTAAGCGCTTTTATGATGCGGTGTCTTTGTTTAAGATATCACTACCAACACCAATTATGGCAGGCGTTCGTACGCCGACTCGTCAATTCTCCTCTTGTGTATTGATTGAAGCAGCTGACGACCTAGATTCAATTAGTGCTGCAGCAGGTGCTATTGTTAAGTACGTGTCTCAGCGCGCTGGCATTGGTGTTAATGCTGGCAGGATTCGCGCTATTGGTAGTCCTATTCGTGGTGGTGAGGCAACACACACAGGCTGTATTCCTTTTTATAAGCATTTTCATACGGCAGTTAAATCTTGTTCTCAAGGTGGTGTGCGTGGTGGTGCGGCCACCCTTTTCTATCCATTATGGCATTTAGAGGTGAAAGATCTCTTAGTACTTAAAAACAATGCTGGTACGGATGAAAACCGTGTTCGACACTTGGATTACGGCGTGCAGTTTAATGGTTTAATGTATCAGCGCTTTTTAGCAGATGGTGATATCACTCTATTCTCGCCACATGATGTACCAGGTTTATATGATTCTTTTTTTGAAGACCAAGAAGAGTTCAGTCGCTTGTACGAGCAATACGAACAAGATGATTCGATTCGTAAAGAAACCATTAAGGCCAGAGAGCTTTTTGCTAAGTTTATGCAGGAGCGTGCCAACACTGGACGTATCTATTTACAAAATGTTGATCACTGTAATACCCACGGTGCATTTGACCCAAGTGTAGCGCCAGTGCGTCAATCTAACTTATGTATGGAAATCACGCTACCAACTAAGCCTTTGTACTCTGTACAAGATGAAAACGGTGAGGTGGCTTTGTGTACGCTCTCAGCGGTTAATTTAGGTGCATTAGACAGTTTAGATGAGCTAGAAGACATTACTGAGATTATTGTTCGTGCTTTAGATTCACTACTCGATTATCAAGATTACCCAATTAAAGCGGCGGAACTAGCCAGTATGAACCGTCGCACACTTGGTATCGGTGTTACCAACCTGGCTTATTACTTAGCTAAAAATGGTGCTAAATATTCAGATGGATCAGGTAATGAACTCATTCACAAAACCTTTGAAGCGCTTCAGTACTATTCACTCAAGGCTTCTAACGTATTAGCCGGTGAGCTGGGCGCATGCCCGTCATTTTCTGAGACCAAATACGCACAAGGGAAAATGCCAATTGACACTTATAAGAAAGATGTCGATGCATTTTGTAGCAACACATTGGAGCTAGATTGGGATAAATTACGCCAAGACATTGTCGATACTGGCCTTAGAAACTCAACATTGACTGCACTTATGCCATGTGAGAGCTCATCGCAAATTTCTAACTCTACTAATGGTATTGAGCCACCACGCGGTTTTGTTTCTATTAAGCAATCCAAAGACGGCATCCTTAAACAAATTGTGCCGGACTACGAAGCTTTAAAAGATCAGTACGAATTGCTTTGGGATATTAAAGATAACGAGGGTTATTTGCAGCTTTGCGCGATTATGCAAAAGTTTGTTGATCAGTCGATCTCTACCAACACACATTATGATCCATCTCAATATGATGGCAATAAAGTGCCAATGAAATTGTTCTTGATGGATCTATTAAAAGCTTATAAATACGGCGTTAAAACACTTTATTACCACACCACGCGTGATGGTGGCGGTGAGGGAATCATTGAAAAAGAAGATGATAATGCCTGTGCTGACGGCGTTTGTAAACTTTAAGGGGTAATTATGTCATACAGTATTTTTAACAAAACCATTAGTGATACATTAACCCAGCCAATGTTTTTTGGCGATACGGTAAATGTTGCCCGATTCGATAAGCAAAAATTTGAAATGTTTGAAAAGCTTACTGAAAAACAACTGTCTTTCTTTTGGCGCCCTGAAGAGATTGACGTCTCTAAAGATAAAATAGATTTCTCCAAGCTCCTGCCCAATGAAAAGCATATTTTTATCTCTAACCTTCAATACCAAATCTTGTTAGATTCAGTACAAGGTCGTAGCCCAAATATTGCTTTTTTACCGATTGTATCCCTGCCAGAGCTAGAAAATTGGATTGAAACTTGGTCTTTCTCTGAAACCATTCACTCGCGTTCATACACGCACATTATTCGTGCCATTGTTAACGAGCCAGGCGCAGTGTTTGACGACATCATGAAAACTGATGAAATCATTCAGCGTGCTGAAAGTGTTTCTAAGCACTACGATGAATTGATCAAATGCTCACAAGCTTATTTACTACACGGCGAAGGCAAGCACGATCTTAACGGTGAAGAGACTACGATTGATCTTCATTGTTTAAAGAGAAAGCTTTACCTTACTATTATGTCGGTAAACATCCTAGAAGCTGTGCGTTTCTATGTGTCTTTTGCTTGTTCATTTGCCTTTGCTGAGCGTAAAGTCATGGAAGGAAATGCCAAGATTATTAAGATGATTGCCCGCGATGAGGCGCTGCATCTTACTGGTACTCAGCACATGCTTAACCTAATACGTGATGGTAAAGATGATCTTGAAATGCAAGAAATTGCCAAAGAGTGTGAAAGTGAAGTGATTGAGATGTTTAAAGAAGCTTGTGAGCAAGAAAAAGAATGGGCAGAGTACTTATTCCGTGATGGCTCTATGATTGGTCTTAACGCCGACATCCTCAAGCAATACCTAGAATACATCACCAATGTACGTATGAGCGCATTAGGGCTTACACCAATTTTTGAAGAACGCGCTAATCCGCTGCCCTGGATTAATCACTGGTTAGATTCTGACAATGTACAAGTTGCCCCGCAAGAAACAGAAATCACCTCTTATCTTGTCAGTGCAATTGACAACAATATGGAAGCCGATGACTCTGACTTTGGCGACTTTAAACTATAGTCAATAATCCATGTTTAAGATCGATGTTGACAATATCAACGGCAAAACTGAATCGCTTTACGTGTATGGCGAGCATTCGATCTTAACCGAGCTCGAAGAACACAATGTGGTGATTAACTATTCTTGCCGACAAGGTCACTGTGGCTCGTGTGTATTGCAGCTCTTATCAGGTGATGTGATACATAAAGATTGTTTGGTGCCGCTCTCTCAGGGGGAGATTTTGGCTTGTCGTGCCACACCGATTACCGATATCAAAATTGGTGTGCGAGATTTCTAACTAATCGACCGATCGTTAAGATAATTTAACACATCATTGGCACTACCTTTAAACACTACTCGATCCATCTTTTTCTGGATTTGATAATCATACATCGGGTCGTAATAACCCACTAGTAGCTCTTCTACCACAGGATAAAAACCTTCAGGGTCGCCCTGCTCCTTGTATTTTACAAGCGCACTATTGACCAGCTGCAATAGAGCCTTGTATCGCTCTAAGCCTAAGCGCCTTTGTATTTTTTCTAAGCTTTTCAACCAATAATTAGCAAAATTATCAAAACCATTGGTAGTATCTTGGGTAATGAAATCTTGCTGCATATTGATCACATACGCATCCATACTCACCTCTAGGCGTTCAGCGACACTGGCTTCAAGCAAGATCAACTCTGCCTGAGAGGTTTTGTCCTGCACGCATTGCGGGATATGTACTGTGCCCACATTTGAGCCTTCATCTTCAAACACCAAGTGTGAATGCTTTTGTTTTTTAATAAGTTCAATTGCCAAGGTGTTTTCAAAGTTAATTTGTGTTGGTTGTGGTGTCGTGGTATTGCCAAAGGCAGAGCCACGATGATTAGCTAAACCCTCAAGATCAATCGTATCTTTAAGCTGATCAAGTAATAATGTCTTACCACAGCCAGTTTGCCCACCAATCACAATCGGAGTAACTTGACCCATGATTCGATCAGTTTCATCAATCAAAAATCGACGTAGTGCTTTGTATCCACCTTTGATACGTGGATAGTTAATCCCAGAAGCCTCATAAATCCATTCTTGAGTGATTTGGCTACGCATTCCTCCACGAAAGCAATAAAGCGCCCCATTTGGGTTGTTTTTGATAAATTCAAGCCACGTATCTAGTCGTGCTTGTTTAATCTCACCCTGGACTAATTCATGCCCCAAGGCAACGGCTTGTTCTTGGCCTTTATTTTTATAGCAAGTACCAATAAGCTCACGCTCAGAATCACTCATTAACGGTAAGCTTTGCGTAAAAGGAAAGGCACCTTGGTCAAACTCTATCGGTGCACGCGTATCAATCAGCGGTGTATCACCAATAAACAGTTGAGTAAAATCGTCTATCTGAGTTAATTCGCTAGACATTGATTTGCACTAATGCTGACTTACTATCGGGCTTAACAATCTCGCCAATAGCTTCTAGCTCAAATCCCGCATCTTGCATCATTTGATCAAATTCATTTTTCGCAGCGCTTGACACCATAATTAGTAATCCACCACTGGTTTGAGGGTCGCAAATAATCGATTGCACCTCGGCTTCCATTTTGCTAAGGTTGTGCCCATAGCTGTCAAAGTTACGCTGTGCGCCGCCAGGCGAGCAGCCATTAGCCAAATAATCTTTAATATTGGGCAGTGTTGGTACTTTATTGTAATCAATCACAGCGGCTACATCTGAGCCCAAACAGACTTCAGATAAATGCCCACCTAAGCCAAAGCCAGTAACATCAGTAATGGCGTTAATACCGTCAATCTTCGCTAGCTTAGAGCCGATATCATTCAGCTGACACATGGTGTCAATGGCACGCGTCTCATCTTCTTTGGTGATTTTCTTTTGCTTTTGCGCTGTGGTTAGTATGCCAATGCCCAGAGGTTTGGTTAGGTAAATCTTATCCCCTACTTGCGCTTTTGAATTTTCCTTAAGATGTTTGATAGCCACGCGACCAGTTACAGCCAAACCAAAAATCGGCTCAGGCGCATCAATGCTATGCCCGCCTGCCAAAGACATGCCAGCCTCAGCGCAGACACTACGCCCGCCTTCAATTACTTGTTGCCCTACTTCGGGTGATAGCTTATCCAGTGGCCAGCCAAAAATAGCAATCGCCATCATTGGTGAGCCACCCATCGCGTAAATATCACTAATCGCATTGGTGGCAGCAATACGTCCAAAGGTAAAAGGGTCATCCACAATCGGCATAAAGAAATCAGTGGTACTAATTACCGCCTCACCATTACCGAGATCATATACCGCAGCATCATCTCGAGAAGCGTTACCAACCAGTAGATTAGGGTCGTGAATCTCACTAAGTGACGATTCTAAAATTGTATCTAATACTTTAGGTGAAATCTTACAGCCACAGCCTTGACCGTGGCTGTATTCAGTTAATTTTATGTTCAAATTTGATGGCATTAATAATGTCCTTTTTTCTAATTTTATGTTGGGCATTTTTATAAATATTAGCCTCTAATTGTTGCAATACGGCTTCCAAACTAAGCATATTAAGCGGTAATAACAAATCAAACAAAGCCTTATCACCCCTAGCAAGTTTGATTTGGTTAACTAAACTTCTGTCTTTACTTGGTTGTTTATTTTTAAGTACAACAAACAAAATACTGATGAAAGTGCCAATGGCAATGCCTAGCAATAGGTAGTAGTATTTTAAATTGTTAGCTGGTGCATTATCATTAATGTTTGACGGCTTCTGATCTATTTTTTTAATTAACTTTTTCACGCCTTTTTCACTTTTAATTTGAATGCTAATCGGCTTGGTTGCAATGCGTTTTTTACTTTGGGTTATTTTGTCAAAGTAGTTAAACTCAAAACTGGGTATCACAAAATCCTGCCCACCAACAATAGCGAATTTTTGCTGCCATTGATTATAGCTAAACTCGGCTTCATCGCTGTAAATGGTAGCCCCTTCAATATCAAGACTAAACTTCTGGATGTCTTCAAAATTACCCTTGCCATGAATCGTAACCGTTAAATTAACGGCCTTTCCTTGTGTGACTTGGGTTTTGTCAATGCTGGCTTTAATATTGAAATCACCAAAAATCCTTAATGCATCTGGCAAAGGTTTGACGGTTAATGTTAATGGGTTTGAGTGGATTTTTTTTATTTTAGTAGTCGAAAAATCACCAAATATATTATTATTTTGATTACCAATACTAGCCACTGCACTTGGGATGTTAAACGTGCCAAAATTATCAGCACTCAGTCGGTAGCTAAGTGTGTGAATATTGTAATTGTCATCAGTGCTTTGAGTGGATTTTTGATTTTTTATAAACATCAAGTCCTTCACCTCTGGCATGGCGATGCTAACCGGACTATCGGATGTGAGTGATTTTTTTTCTTTAAAAATTACTTTTAGATTGATTTCATCACCCAAGAAAAACGTTTGTTTATCAGCTTCAATTTGTAAAATATAGTCATCACCTGCCTTAGCTTTTGATGGCTTTTTTAGCTTTATTTCTATTGCTCTAGTGCTTTGCTTGTCTCCATCCACTATCAGCGTGTAAGCTGGAATGCTTAAGCTGTTAGCAGGTTTGAAAATATATGACTTACTACTTTGATTAGAGCGCTTGTTATTGACAATGCTAATTTTCTGCGAATTACTAGTATATAAAACAGGGCTCCCTGAAATATTACTTAGAGAAGGAAAGCTAACTTTGTCACCATCAGAACTCAACGTTAGGATGATTTGATCGCCCGGATAAAACCAAGTTTGATTAACACTTGCCGTACTCAGTGCAAAAATTGGTGCACTCATTAAAAAGAGTATATTACCAAGGATTTTGTTCATTATCATTTTGTGGTTTAGTCAGTGGAATCATTAAAGTTCTAAGTTTTTTATTAAGCGCTTTTTCCCATCGCTGCTGTTTAATTTTGTTGAGCTTTTCTTTTTGCTGTTGCTTGCTTTTAGATTTTTTCTTTTTCTTATTTTTTTGCTTTCTGTGTTTTTTATTCTTCTGTTTTGTGTCTGTTATTTTCCGTCTTTTTTGCTTCTTGAGTAGCTCTAGGTTAAACAACGCATCCTTGTCTTTTTGTAATTTTAGTGCTTTCTCATAGCTGTCAATTGCTTCGTTAATTTTGCCCGATTTGGCATAGGCATTACCAGAATTATACAAACGGTCAAAGGCTAAGTCTTCTCGCTTAACACTTTGGTATTTTTTCAATGCTTGCTTATACAAACCTTGCTTGTATAAGCTGTTTGCCTGGTTTAAACGTGCAGCATCATTGTTAATATTATCAAACTTTTCTGCAGCTAGCTGATAATCTTTGTTTTCATAAGCTTTATTAGCCTGATGAATACTAACAAAGTCAAACAACCCTGCTTGTGTGTTTATTGACAGTAGCAATAGTAAGATGAATCTCATGATTTTTTTGGCAATGAGAAAAATGCAGAAAACAACAAGATCAAAGCCAATATCAATGGGTAATAAAACAGTTGCTGCTTTTGAATAATACTGGTGTTCTTACTGCTACTAAGTTTTTTAAAGGCATTAATGAATTTTGATAAATCATCGTTATTTAATGAGTACTTCAGATACTTCCCTTGCGTTTGATTGGCTAGATTCTCAATATTTGGATTCTCTCTAACAATCACAAGGTTTCCATACGCATCTTCCAAAGCGCCCTCTTCGGTTTGAATACTACTGCCCCGCTCACTGGCAATATCAAATATAAAAACCTGAATGTTATGTTCGTTTGCATAATCAATTTCTTTATCAAAGTTATCGTTGTCACCACCATCGGTTAACAATAATACTTGCTTGTTTAAAGCACCACCAAACAGGTCGTTGGATGATTGTAGAATATTAAGTATGTTGGTACCTGTTAGACTGATACTGTCTAAGTAAAGATTTTTTATTAAGAATTTAAGGCTGCTTAAATCATCTGTTAAGGGAGAAATTAAAAAGGCTTGATTGGCAAATCCTAAAATTGCAATACGTATGTTTTTAATGCCGTCAAAACTATTCAGTAGTTTGTTTTTTGCAAACTCAAACCGATTAGGGTAGATGTCATTAGCCAGCATTGATTTTGACATATCAATCGCCACCACCAAATCACTCAGACGTTTATTTACCTTTATTTCACCACTTTCAAGTGTTGGCTTGCTGAGTGCAATTAGAATCAATATCATGCTTAATAGCAGCAATCTAAGGCGTATCTTGGTTGATATCTTGTGATTATTAAGGCTAATTTTTTCCAACACTTCAGCTGAAAATAAAGCTTCAATGCTATTATTCTTACTGTGAATAAAAAACCACAGCAAAACCACTGGAATGGTTAGATAGAGTAGTTCTACTTGTTCAAAACCCATGTGTTTTTCCGCCAAAAATAAATCAATAAAAGCACTAATGCTAGGCCTAGTGGGTAATGAAAATAGTAAGTTTTTTTATCGTATTTGCTAATATTTATTTTGCTTTTTTCTAGCTGATTAATTTGCTTATAAATATTTTGAATACTTTCACGACTATTGGCCGAGAAGAATTTAGCGCCTGTGCTATTTGCAATGTATTTTAATACCTGTGCGTTGTAGTCTCTTTTGTCGCCAACAGCAACAGTATAAACTTTAATTTTGTTATCTTTGGCGCGCTCAAGCGCCATATCAAGTGGCACACTATTAGTATTGTCTTTGCCATCAGTGAGCAAAATAGCAATCCTTTCTTTTGACTTAGAATTATTAAACAGTTTCGAGCTTAAAAATAAAGCCTCATACAGCGCAGTTTTCCGCCTGCCGGCAACACCAATTTCGATATTATCTAGCATTTTAATAACACTTTTCTTGTCATAGGTAAGGGGTACAACCGTATAGGCAAAATCTGCAAAAACACTCAGCGCCAATTTATCAGTTTTGCGCTTTGAGATAAAATCAACCATGATTTCTTTAACAATTTTAAATTTATCAAAACGCTTCATTGAGCCAGAGGCATCTAAAATTAGGGAGATTTCATAACCCTTGGTGTTGTCTAATATGATTTGTTCGGTTTTGATTGGGCTTGAAAGTCCAACAACTAACAGGCCAAGAATAAGCACTCTAAGCGTATTAAGCAGTATCTGTTTGGATTTTACTAGACTGGTTAATAATTCAGTGTGGGGAAAATAGATGGCACGCTTTTTCTCTTTGCAAAACACAACACACACCACCACCAAGACAAGCAGTAATAAAAAATAAGGGTATTCAAAGCTAAACATGAATAAAACTCTTGATTTGTTGTATCAATATTGGGTCTAGATCATCTACATACTTCTTGTATTTATATTTTTCTAAGTCATTGTTTATTTGTTTAAATTGAGTCTTGTTATCACTATTGCATAATACCTCTGCATATTTTTTAAAAGCATAAGCAACCGATTTACTCTCAGAAAAATCAAGTTTTTGCAGTTTCTCAATAGCCACTTGCTTGTCATTCTTTTTCTTAGATTTGATAATTCGCCTTATAAAAAAGGCAACTATTAATAAAACAGCAATAACTATAAGCAAATAACTCAACGAATCATCTGCAATGCTAACAATGGGCTTAATGTCTTTTAAATTATTCATCAGCGTAGGATTTGAGATAACTTGATAAAGGCGTCATCACTGGTGTAAAGTTTTCCAACATTGATACCATGTTTGGCAAAATGAGAAAACAGCTTGTCGTCCTGAGCGTTTAGCTTTGATTGGTGCTTTGTCGCTAATTTTTTGTTCATGCTGGCTTCAGTGGTGTTGCCATCTTCTGCATTGACCAGATCTAACTCTGTGGCAAAATTTGGCATTTCTTCTAGTCTGTCTCGCACCACCAAGGCGTTAATTTGATTCTTGTGAGCAATCAGCGAGTAATCATCCTGTTGATAAAAATCACCAATAACAAATACCAATGATTTTTGCTGTTGTAGTAGGTAATCATTAAGCGCTTGAAAGTCAGGCTTTGTTTTTAACAAATCCCACGAT
>JAQWRQ010000037.1 GCA_029243595.1 Gammaproteobacteria bacterium
GGGCTGAATTAATAAAAATATTTCGGGTAAATCGCCCGGCCAAAAATAGCGCGCATGGCGAAGTAGAACCAGTAACAAGCCAACATGAAACAACCAGCCAAACAGCCAAGTCCATTTGTTAGCTTTGAATAAACTTTCAAATAAGGCAACTTCGCGTGCCATGCGCATAACCACACCTGTTTGTGTTAATGGAGTTGGTGCAGTCGGAATCTTAAGAGGGGCAGGAGTAACCGTATATTGGTAAATCTTTCTTGCCATTCCAATTAGGAATATAGCTAAAGATAAATAAAATAAAGCAGTAAAAATAGTGCTTATTGCAGACATATTCCTCTCAAAATAAATGTAATGTAATGTAATGTAAAAAACACCCGACAAAACGAGTGTTTTTAGTGCTTGTATTGTTTAGATACAACCTGTTGGTTTTGGAAGACCAGCGAATTTACAACCTTGCTTACCGGGACCATAAGGAAACAAAGTATAAAGATACTTAGAGCTACCTTTATCTTTACCAAGTTTCTTGCCAACTGCTTTTGTTAGTACACGTACTGCTGGTGCAATTTGGTACTCTTCAAAATAATCACGCAAAAGATTAAGAACATCCCAACGCTCTTGATATAGCTCAGCATTTTCGTCTGCTAAATCAATATCATCAGTTTTTGCCATTTCAATAGCAATTTCTCTTGTCCAATCTTTAAGATCAACTAAAAAACCCTCTTCATCTACTTCTGCGCCTAAAATATCAGCCATAATTTTACTCCTATATATAAATTACGTTAAACCCAAGAAACCGGAGTTCCATGTTCAACAACTAAATCAACAAAACCTGCATAATCCACTAATTGAATATTATCTGCAACTTTTGATGAAATTCCTCTCGCATCAACATCACCTTTCAATGCGTAAACTCTGCCTTGTGAGGCAAGGTCTGCAAGCATTGGTGAGTTGGCGTTATTCGCAGCACTAATTACGCCGTCTTCAATCAATAAAATAACACTAGTGTTATCAATTGTATTTAAACAAGACTGCAATGAATTGCGCTCGAAAGATGATTTATTTACTGTATGTAACATAGTCAACCTCCCTTAAAAACTTAAACATACGTCTTGTTCAGACATAATTTCAGTAAGCTCAGCATTTGAAACAACTTTGACACTTGGTTTTTCTTCCCAATCATCATCTTCGTCTTCATACACTAAAGGCATTAGATCGTCAGCTGTTAAGCCTCTCTCTTCTAAAGATTCAGCTGAAACATACAACTTGTTGATATCGTAATCACCTAAAGCATGGAACGTCTTAGAAAAGTTTTTCATGCCAATGCCATCTGTATTTTGACCTTCAACGATTTGGTAAACACCATCATCAATGAAGGCTAAAGATACATCTTGTTCAAAAGCTGCGGCAATTAATACCACTTCTAATGACTCGATTGCATATGCTGTACCGTAAGAAGCCTTACGATTTAAATACATAAATTTCTTTGTTGCCATCTTAGTCTCCAAATACCACTAAACGATCCGACTGAATGCCGGCTTCGATCAACTGACCCAAACCCGAAATACGGAACGCTGGATGAATATTATTACCTTCAATACCGTTTTTGCTTGCTTCAGACTCGTCAAGCATACCGCGACGAAGTGCTGCTGCAATACAAACAACAAGCTCAGGCTCGCCGTCGGCATTTTTAATGTCTAACTCAGCCCATTGGTTGATAACATTACGGTCATCTTGTGGTGGCATAGTAAAGCGTGATGCGTTATTAACGCCATCATGATAGAAGAACACACGAAAAATTTCATGTCCAGCTGCTATCGCCGCTTTGGCAAATTGGTACGCCGAATCAGACGCTTGGTGCTGATACGGGCCCTCGTTAATTTGAATAGAAAATTTCATTTAACTAACCTTTAGAAACGAATGTAAGCAGATGAGTTCAACTGGTGACGTGTACCTTTCCAATCAGAAACGTGGAACTTAGTAAACGGTAATCCAGTCTTCTCGAAAAATGCTGGCCAGCCAATACGGTCAACCCACTCACCAACTCTTTCCCAGTCGCGAGCATCACCTTTGTACACCTCTAAAATCTTCTTAACAACGGCACCAACTTCCGGCCATCTTGGCGGGTTGTTTGGTAGGCCTGCTGCAACAAGCTTCTGGAAAGAAGGCTTAGAACGTGCGTTAGAGTGCTTACCACCGATCCAAACAGCAATCTTTGAATGCTCAGGATCGTTAATTTGCATTGGAGGACAAGGTGGGAAACATGCACCACAACAGATACACTTCTTCTCGTCAACTTCTAGTGTCGGCTTACCGTTAACCATTGCAGGACGAATCGCCGCTACTGGACAACGTGCTACAACCGTAGGACGCTCACAAACCATTGATACTAAATCATGGTTAATCTTAGGCGGCTTAGTATGCTGAATGTTAATCGCGATATCACCGTGACCACCACAGTTAATTTGACAACATGAAGTTGTCATATGTACACGGTTAGGCATCTCTTCTTTTTGGTATTCTTCGTAAATGTCATCCATTAGTGCTTTTACAACACCTGATGCATCTGTACCTGGAATATCACAATGTAACCAGCCTTGAGTGTGTGAAATCATTGACACTGTTGGGCCTGTACCGCCAACTGGGAAACCAGCGTCTTGTAGTGCTTTAATTAATGGCTCAACTTTTGCTTCAGTATCAACCATAAATTCAATATTTGAACGAATAGTGAAACGCATGAAACCGTCGCCAAACTCATCAGAAATGTCACATAATTTTTTAATTGTGTAAACATCCATTTGTCTTTGTGTGCCAGCACGTACAGTCCAAACTTCTTCGTTGTGCTTTGAAGTGTGGTGCAATACACCTGGACGTGGACGATCATGGTAAGCCCATGCTCCGTAGTTACGACGCATTGTTGGGTGCATGTATTGGATAGGGTCTGGACAGCCAGATTCGATTGGCATTCTTGGTGCTTCAGCCATAATATTTCTCCTAATATATAGTATTGGGCAAAGGAAACTTTGCCCTAAAAATTGTTACTTAAATTGCAGTGTGTGTTACGCGTTTGCTTCGGCTTTGTTTTCAAACCATTTAGTCGCTTCTTCGTCCCACTTGTCCATACGAACGTAAGACATGTAACGTGGTGAATCAACCATGTTTGGATTAACGTCTAAGCCAATACCTTCCATAAAGTTAACAATACCAATACGCTCAATCATCTCACCAGTACGCTCATGCTCTAGTGCATTCTCAGCAAAGAAGTCAATGACTTCGCCTGCTAATTCTTCAATGGCTTCGTAGTCGTCTTCTGACTCAAGCTTCATGAATGGAACAACAACCGTACCGAATAAGTCACCGATCTTCAATGTACGCTTACCACCCATACAAATCGTCACACCTTTGTCATCGCCAGTTGCTAGGATAGCTTCAGTAGGCATGTCTTTTGTGATGTACTTATGAGTTAATGGTGAAGTTACATTTAAACAGTGCATACATTTAACACAGTTTTTGTTGTCGATTGTTAATGAGGTGTCGCTTTCAACTTTCATACATTGCGTAGGGCAACGAGAAGTAATGTTGTCTACAACGTAGTCCATACCTTTATCTGCAACCATTGCTTTCCACAAGTCTTGGTTGATTTTAATATCATCTCTCCAAGTACCAATCGTTGCAAAGTCTGAACGCTCAATTGAGTTCATACAGTCATTTGCACAACCTGAAACCTTAAATTTCATTTTGTATGGTAATGCTGGACGGTGCATATCATCTAAGAATGCGTTTACTAATGTACGTAATGCTGCTGATTCGTTTGTGTTTGACATCTCACAACGTGCTGCACCAACACATGACATACCAGTACGTACCGCAGGACCTGCGCCACCCATGTCAAAGCCAATCTCGTTAAGCTCGTTGAAAATAGTCTGTGTTGTTTCTTCCGTTGCGCCTTGGAACATGATGTCGCCTGATTGACCGTGGAATGCGATCAAACCAGAACCACCGTTGTCAACAAATGTATCACACATGTTTCTTAAAAGGTCTGATGTGTAGTGCATGCCTGCTGGCGGTTGAATTCTTAATGTATGGAACTCACCTGCATCTTTAAATTTAAAGTCGCCGTTTTCATCTTTAAGCTCATTAAAGCGTGGAATTACACCACCACCATAACCAATAACACCGACGGTGCCACCTTTCCAGTAACCTTTTTTAGTTACGTATGATGTTTCTAATGTTGCTAAAACGTCGCGCACCATGCTAGCACCTGCGTGATCGTCTTGCGCTAAACGCTTAAGACCCGTTACAAACGAAGGCCATGGACCATTTTCCAACTCATCAAGGTTGGGAGTGTTATATAACTCTTTTGCCATTTTGTTTCTCCAGTATATTTAATAAATCCTCTAATTCTCAGAAAAGAAGATGTGAACGGGTCAAATTATACTTGGAATGCGAACAATACCACTCTTTATTAGTGGTATTTTTAACTACCCCTTAGGGGATATAAAGAGGATTTCTATGCGTTGGTTAAGTACTCATCAACGACTTTGGCAACACCACGCCCTTCATTGATTGCCCATACAACTAGCGACTGACCACGACGACAATCTCCTGCGGTAAAAATGCCTTTTTGAGAAGTAGCATACTCACCATAAGCAGCTTGATAGTTGCCACGAGCATCAAGCTCGATACCAGCATCGTCACTTAAATAATGCTCTGGTGATACAAAACCCATTGAGAGTAAGACTAATTGCGACTTCCATGCTTTCTCACTACCTTCAATTTCAATCAGTTGGCCGTCTTTAAAATCAACGTTAACGGTGTTAAGACCTGTGACATTGCCTGCATCATCCTTAATGAAAGATTTGGTCATCAAATGATATTGTCTTGGATCGTTGCCAAATACTTGTGCTGCCTCTGCATGACCGTAATCTACGCGATAAATCAACGGCCACAACGGCCAAGGGTTGTTATCTGCACGATCCTCAGGTGGCTTGCCCATTAGCTCAAAATTCACAATCGACTTAGCGCCTTGACGTAGTGCTGTACCAATACAGTCTGTACCAGTATCACCACCACCAATCACAATTACATCCTTATCTTTGGCGGATAAATCAGAATTGTCCGCATGGCCTGTGTCTAGCAAACTTTTGGTGTTTTTACTAAGGTATTCCATTGCCATGTGCACGCCATTGGCGTCACGATTATCTACTGGTAAATCACGTGCCTGGGTTGCACCGGTGGTAAACACTAAAGCGTCAAAATCTTTTTGTAAAGTAGCGGTTGTAATGTCTTGACCAACATTCACATTAGTGACAAATTCAACGCCAGAGTCTTTGAGTAAATTGACACGACGATCAACCACATCTTTACCCAATTTCATATTTGGAATGCCATACATCAGCAAGCCACCAATACGATCATCACGCTCAAATACAGTGACACTATGGCCAATTTTATTAAGCTCATCAGCAGTGGCTAAACCCGCAGGGCCAGAACCAATAATGGCAATTTTCTTGCCAGTACGATACTCCACCATGTTTGGCTGGATCCAACCTTCTTCAAAGCCACGATCAACAATTGTTTGCTCTATGTTTTTAATGGTAACAGCAGGGTTGTTAATACCGAGTACACAAGAACCTTCACAAGGTGCCGGACAAACTCTGCCTGTAAATTCTGGGAAATTGTTAGTCTTATGTAAGCGAATTAATGCAGCTTGCCATTTGTCGTTATAAATCAGGTCATTCCATTCGGGAATTAAATTGTCAACTGGACAACCGTTTTCTGATTGGCAAAACGGCACGCCGCAATCCATACATCTTGCGCCTTGCTCTTGTAGATGTGCAACATCATGTGTACCTGTAAAAATTTCACCATAATCTTTAATACGTAGTTCAACTGGGCGATAATCCTCAGTCTTTCTATCAAATTCCTTAAAGCCAGTTACTTTTCCCATTACTCTCAGACACTTAAAACTAAAGCACATAATTATGCCATAGATTTGCCTTGTTTATCAAAAAAAATAACGGTATAATACGTCTCTTTTCAAGTTTTAGATAAGAGGCAATCGTGAATTTAATCGATCAAATTGAGAACGAACAACTAAGATCAGATATCCCTGAATTTTCATCAGGTGATACTGTTATTGTACAAGTTAAAGTACGTGAAGGTGACCGTGAAAGACTACAAGCATTCGAAGGTGTTGTTATCGCTAAGAAAAACCGCGGTATTGGTTCAGCATTCACAGTGAGAAAAATCTCTCATGGCGAAGGCGTTGAAAGAGTTTTCCAAACGCACTCAAATATGATTGACTCAGTAGAAGTTAAGCGTCGTGGTAAAGTTCGTCAAGCGAAATTATATTACCTTCGTGAGTTAACAGGTAAGAAAGCAAGAATTAAAGAAAAATTGGCTAAAAAATAAGCTTTATATTTTTCCAATAAAAATGCCGGTCTTTACCGGCATTTTTTATGCCATAATTTCAAGCCATGGATAACACAGAATTAATTGATAAGTTCCTAGATCATTACTGGCTATCCTCTGGCGCTAGCCAAAACACACTGTCTGCTTATCGCTCAGACCTTAAACTGTTTTCAAAATGGTTAGACAGTGATCTTTCCCATGCTAGTAACACCCATATTAATGATTACTTTAAGCATAGACAACTCAGTGCCGCCACACAAGCACGTATTCTTACTTGTCTACGTATTTTTTACCAATACTTAATCACTCAACAAGCAATTGAAGCTAACCCAACTGCTCGGCTACATCACCCCAAACAAATACAAAAATTACCCGTTTTTCTTAATATAGAAGAAGTGGATCAACTATTGAACACAACAGATAAAAACACCATTTTTGGCATGCGCGATCGCGCCATGTTAGAGCTACTTTATTCTTGTGGTTTGCGCGTGTCAGAACTCATCAATCTTAATTATCACAACATTAACCTTAATGAGGAATACATTCGTATTCACGGCAAAGTCAATAAAGAGCGTATCCTGCCCATGGGCGAGGTGGCGATAGATTATCTTAATACTTACGAGCTAAAGGCACGGCCTTTTTTACTCAAATCAGGCCAAACTGATCATTACTTTTTATCTAATCGTGGCTCAGGCATGAGTCGACAAAATTTCTTTTATATTATCAAAGCTTACGCACTCAAAGCTGGCATTGACAAACCATTGTCGCCACACACACTGCGTCATGCTTTTGCTACGCACTTGGTGCAACAAGGGGCAGATCTACGAAGTGTACAGCTGATGCTGGGTCATAGTGACATATCCACTACGCAAATTTATACACATATTCAGAATGTACAGCTAAAAGCCCAACATGCCAAACACCACCCAAGAGGCTAATTTTCTACTGCGCTTTTTCCCTTTCTACTTTGTTAACTTCAAAAAAATATTCAATCGCATAGTTGTATCTATGTTCAATCATATTTTTTATTATCGCCTTGTAGAAAGAAAAAAAATGCTTGTAAAAACAACGTGAAAAAAAATTAGGAAATTTTAAGAATTTATTAGATTTTATCTAAATTTAACGATTTTTAAGTGTTTTTAATGATATTTAACTACTAAATATCGACTTTTAGACAATTTTATCGATAGTTTATAGAAAATTTCGGAAATTTTCACTTTGCGATGATTTTTAATGGATTTTGAGGCAAATTTATTTTCTATCGACGGGAGCATGCGTATTAGCATGTGACTAAGTGGAAAATAAATTTAACAAAGAAATACTTAAAAAGCAGAAGTAAAGATTACAAATATTGAACTTCTAAGATCTCGTATACAATACTTCCAGCCGGCGCCTTAACAGTAACTTCTTCACCCTCTTCATTACCCATCAGCGCACTGGCGATTGGTGAATGGCATGAGATTTTATTAAGTGCGATATCGGCTTCGTCTTCGCCAACAATTTGGTAAGTGGTTTCGCTATCATCTTCGATGTTCATCAAGGTGATGGTAGTACCAAAAACACAACGGCCATCTTGATTAAGTTTAGTAACATCGATCACTTGCATACGTGAGAGCTTAGATTCAACTTCTTTAATACGGCCTTCGCAAAAACTTTGCTCTTCTTTGGCTGCGTGGTATTCGGCATTTTCTTTAAGGTCGCCGTGCGCACGAGCAGTAGCGATATCTTCTACGATACGGGGGCGATCAACATCTTTGAGTTTTAAAAGCTCTACTTCTAGTGCTTTTGCGCCGCCAACTGTCATTGGGATACTTTCCATAATCTTAACTATTTAAGGATTGAACAGTTCTCACGGTAATGGTTTCGTGAGTTTTTAAGCCGTCTAACATAGCGAATGCAGCTGCCACTGTTGTAGTGAAAGGCACCTTATGCACTAAAGCTTGGCAACGAATTGCAGCCGCGTCTTCAACACCTTGTGTGTCTTCAGTTGAGTTAATGATTAAATCAATATCATCATTTTTAATCATATCAACGATATGCGGTGAGCCTTCAGAAACTTTATTCACCATTTCACAGTCTAGGCCTGCATCAGTAAGTGCTTCTTTATTACTACGTGTGGCCACTAAGCTAAAGCCTTGATTAGACAAACGCTTACCCAAGTCAACCAAATCGTCGCGATCAAGCTTGCGCAAGCTAACAAACACTTTTCCGCTAGTCGGTGCACGACTACCAGCAGCGAGTTGTGCCTTATCAAAAGCTGAGGCAAAATCATCGCCAATACCCATTACCTCACCAGTTGAGCGCATTTCAGGGCCTAGGATTGGGTCCACGCCTAAGAATTTATTAAACGGGAATACAGCTTCTTTAACACTGAAGTGCTTTGGAATGATTTCTTTGGTAAAGTTAAGCTCTTTTAACGTCTTTCCTGACATTACGCGTGCAGCGATATTTGCCAATGGCGCACTAATAGCTTTAGAGACAAAAGGCACGGTACGTGAGGCACGAGGGTTAACTTCAATAATATAAATTTCATCGTCTTGATAAGCTAACTGCGTATTCATCAAACCAACTACATTGAGTTTTTTGGCCATGGAAATAACTTGTGCACGCATCTCATCCAACACGTCGTCTGACAATGAATAACATGGCAACGAACAAGCCGAATCACCTGAGTGAATACCAGCTTGCTCAATATGCTGCATGATGCCGCCAATCACAACATCTTCGCCATCACAAATGACATCGATATCCACTTCAATCGCATGATCAAGGAATGAATCGAGCAACACCGGGGAATCATTAGAGACTTGTACAGCAGTGTGCATGTAGCGGTCTAGGCTTTCTTTATCGTAAACAATCTCCATAGCACGGCCGCCCAATACATAAGAGGGCCTTACTACCAATGGGAAGCCAATCGCATCGGCAATGTCTTGCGCTTGCTCTAGTGAGCGTGCTGTGCCGTTGAGCGGTTGTTTTAATTCTAATTCTTGTAGCATTTTAGAAAAACGCTCACGATCTTCAGCTAAATCAATGGCATCAGGGCTAGTGCCAATAATCTTGGCGCCGCTCTTTTCTAATGCGTCGGCTAATTTAAGTGGTGTTTGACCGCCATAATGCACAATAATGCCATCTGGATTTTCGATATCAATAACAGCCAAAACATCTTCAAGCGTTAATGGCTCAAAATATAAACGATCTGATATATCATAATCAGTTGAAACCGTCTCAGGGTTACAGTTCACCATAATGGTTTCATAGCCATCTTCACGTAAAGCTAATGAGGCGTGCACACAACAATAATCAAACTCAATACCTTGACCAATACGGTTGGGTCCGCCACCAAGAATCATGATTTTCTTCTTGTCAGTTGGGTTGGATTCACATTGTTGCTGATAGGTTGAATACAGATAAGCTGTTTGCGTATCAAACTCTGCTGCACAGCTGTCCACACGCTTAAATACCGGCTTAACATTGAGTGCTTTACGGCGCTCACGCACTGAAGATTCGCTACAGCAAAGTAAGTCAGCCAAACGCGCATCAGAAAAACCTTTTCGTTTTAGATTAAATAATTCGTCTGCTTCCATGTCGGCGATATTCATGCCGTTAATTTGCATTTCGTTCGAAACAATATCTTCAATTTGTGCCAAGAACCATGGGTCAACCTTTGATAAGTCGAACACTTCTTCTAAACTCATGCCCAATCTAAATGCATCAGCTAAGTAAAAAATACGTTCGCCACGGGCTGTAATACACTCTGAGCGAATCTTATTACGCGCATCGTCAGCACTTAAATCTACGATAGGATCAAGGCCAACTTTATCAGTTTCTAAACCACGCAATGCTTTTTGTAAAGACTCTTGGAAAGTTGAACCCATTGCCATTACCTCGCCCACTGATTTCATTTGTGTGGTTAGGCGGTCATCCGCTTTGGGGAATTTCTCAAAGGCAAATCTTGGAATTTTGGTAACAACGTAGTCAATACTAGGCTCAAATGAAGCTGGTGTTTTACCACCAGTAATATCGTTATCAAGCTCATCCAGAGTATATCCTACTGCCAATTTAGCCGCTACTTTTGCAATTGGGAAGCCTGTTGCTTTTGAGGCTAAAGCTGACGAGCGCGATACGCGTGGGTTCATTTCAATAATCGTTAGTCGACCATTTTCAGGGTTAAGAGCAAACTGCACGTTCGAGCCGCCAGTATCAACACCAATCTCGCGTAATACCGCCAAAGAGGCGTTACGCATTACTTGGTATTCTTTATCGGTTAATGTTTGTGCTGGCGCTACAGTAATAGAGTCGCCCGTATGAATACCCATTGGATCAAAGTTTTCAATCGAACAAATGATAATGCAATTGTCTTTGGTGTCACGCACCACTTCCATCTCGAACTCTTTCCAGCCTAGGATTGACTCCTCAACCAATAATTCATTGGTAGGTGAAAGGTCTAAGCCGCGCTCACAGATTTCAACAAATTCTTCTTTATTAAAGGCAATACCACCACCAGAACCACCCATGGTAAATGATGGGCGGATAACCGTAGGATAGCCAACCGTTTCTTGAATAACAAAAGCTTCTTCCAGTGTGTGAGCAACAGCTGCTTTAGGCATATCTAGGCCAATCTTAAGCATGGCTTCACGGAATAAATCACGATCTTCAGCTTTATCAATGGCTTCTTTTTTGGCGCCAATCATCTCAACACCGTGCTTCTCTAATACGCCATGACGCTCAAGATCTAGCGCACAGTTAAGTGCAGTTTGCCCACCCATAGTCGGCAATAGCGCATCAGGCTTTTCATCTTCGATGATTTTTTCAACCGTACGCCATTCAATCGGTTCAATATAAGTTGCATCCGCCATTTGCGGATCAGTCATGATCGTCGCTGGATTAGAGTTAACCAAAATAACACGATAACCCTCTTCACGCAAAGCTTTACAAGCTTGTGCACCAGAATAATCAAACTCACAAGCTTGGCCGATTACAATTGGACCGGCGCCAATGATTAATATACTTTTAAGGTCTTGTCTTTTTGGCATTTTCTTCTAATTCTAAGTTACTCTAAAAATCGTCAAACTCATCTTCTTCAACAGGTAAGTTGCCATCAAAGACATCGAACTTTCTTTTTTGTAAATAAGAAGAACGCATTATTGTGTATGGGTCATCTGATAGATCTAGCATATCTGTCACTGGTAGCAATTCAACGCGTTTATCAATAATGTTAATTGCGGAACTACTGATAAAGCCAATACCTTCAGTTTTGTCAATCATGTTCGCATCAGATGTGGTGTCAACAAATAAACCTGCACCATCTCTCACGGTTGATGGGCCTAATAATGGCAACACCACATAAGGACCCTCTTCTACACCCCATACACCCATTGTTTGACCAAAATCTTCGTCATCTGTTGTAAGACCCATGTCAGAAGCCACATCAAACAAACCACCAAGGCCAATAGTAGAATTGACTAAAATACGACCAAAAGTCTCAGCACTTTCTACTGGCTTAAATTGTAAAATCTGATTGGCCAAAGTAGAGACATCACGCAAATTGCCAAAAAAGTTACTCACACCATCTTGTGCAACTTCGGGCACACGATCTTTATACGCTCTTGATACTGGCTCAAGCAAATTATCATCAACCGCTTCGTTGAATCCGTAAACTACTCTATTGACATCCTCAAACGGATCAACCTCTTCAGCAAACGTTAACGTGTTTGCCATAAAAAATAGTAAAAAACTCAATAATAATTGTTTCATTATTGCATCTCCTTTATAAATGTATCAAATAAGCCACTGACATCGTGTGGGCCTGGTGAAGCCTCTGGGTGCCCTTGAAAACTAAAAGCAGGCTTGCCTACTACTTTAACACCTTGAATTGAATTGTCAAATAACGATCGGTGTGTTATTTCTAGTGATGCTGGCATGTTGTCTTCTGCCACAGCAAAACCATGGTTTTGTGAGGTGATCATCACTTGTTTAGTATCAAGATCTTGCACAGGATGGTTAGCACCATGATGGCCAAATTTCATTTTCTCAGTTTTGGCACCGCTGGCTAATGCTAACAACTGATGTCCTAAACAAATACCAAATATTGGTGTATTTTTTTCTAATAAAGTTTGAATATTGTCAATCGCATAATCACACGGTTCAGGATCACCTGGGCCGTTTGATAAGAACACACCATCAGGATTCATTGCCAACACATCCGCAACTGGGGTTTGCGCATTAACCACAGTCAGATCGCAGCCACGATCAACTAACATTCTTAAGATATTTTTCTTAACGCCGTAGTCGTACACAATAACTTTAAACTTTTTATCAAGCGAGGCAAACTCGCCAGTTTCTAATGAGTAAGAGCCATCGTTAAAATCATATTGCTTAGTGGTAGAAACCACTTTGGCTAAATCCATATTTTTCAAACCAGCAAAAGCTTGCGCTTTGACAACCGCTGCCGCCTCATCAATATCATCACCGGTAACAATGCAACCTTTAAGTGAGCCATGCTCACGCAAGTGACGTGTTAAAGCGCGCGTGTCAATATCACTAATCGCAACAATATTTTGAGCAGCTAAATATTCATCCAACGGCATGCTAGAACGCCAATTGCTTAGCATTAATGGCAAGTCACGAATGATCAAACCCGAGGCGTAAATTTGCCCAGATTCTTCATCTACTGAATTAATGCCAGTGTTGCCAATATGAGGATAAGTCAGTGCAACGATTTGTTGCGCATAAGAAGGGTCAGTTAGGATTTCTTGGTAGCCCGTCATTGAAGTATTGAAGACCACTTCGCCAACCGTATCGCCCTTAGCACCGATAGATTTTCCTTTGAAAATCGTCCCATCTTCCAAAACTAATACGGCTAATAAGGCAACTTGTGACACCAAACACTCCTGAGCTAAAAACTTCGAGAATTTTACCATACTTGCTACTTAAGCTGATACCCAAATCATCAAATCAGAGTGATATAATGGACTTATTAAACCAAGGGAAAATAACATGATGAATATCACGGTTGAAAACATTAAATGTGGTGGCTGCGCAGGCACAATCACCAAAAAACTATCATCAGATTTTGATACAGAAAATATCGAAGTTAATATCGAACAAGGCACTATTAGTATCGATATTGATGATACAAGAAGAGTTGAAGTTGCTAAGGTGTTGTTAGATTTGGGCTACCCAGAAACCGATTCAGTGCATGGTTTTGATTCAGCTAAAGCAAAAGCCAAGTCTTTTGTCTCTTGTGCGATTGGCAAGATGGACCAATGATTTTAGTTGTTAACGGCAAAGAACTAGAAATAGACAACAACACCCATGCCGATGATTTAATCAATCAACTTGGTTATCAAGACCAGCGTATTGCGCTAGAAGTTAATGAGGCTATCATCCCCAAATCAAAACATGCAGAATTCACGCTAAGTGATGGCGACAAAATAGAAATTATTAAGGCTGTTGGCGGCGGCTAAACAAACCACTCTTTTGGTATCTCGTCCACACCAAATGGCTTAACACTGAATTGCTGTGCCACGCCGACTTGAAGTTTCACCTCGACATCAACCAAATCTTCATCTCTGCCTTGAGAGTATCGAGCTAAGATTTTGGCTGCAATTTTCACATCCTCTTGAGTAGGTTCTCCATCAATTAACGCAATCGGGCCGTTACAACTGGTTGAGTATAGATTAGCATATTGATTACGATAGCCCTCTAAAAACTTTACCTCGCCCTCTTCCCTGGCGATAATCATCTTAAAACGCTTGTTAGGGCGAATGTGTCGGCCGACTTTTAACATCATTAAATCATCGAGTTGGTAATCACGATTACCGCGTGACTCCCACATATCTACCAATTTATCTGAATATTGTTTATCGGTTAAAAAACAACAACCGCCTGCAGGCGTTGCATAATCATCAAAGCCATATTCCTTGGCCAGGGCCATTTGTGGCTTTCGATTACGACCTGAAAAATCTAATAATTGCTCACGATCTACCCAGCCTTCTTTCTCTGCTTTGGTTTCAGGCAAGTGTTTAGCACACAGTGGACGCAACAGTAAATCATCTGCACCAGATTCAGCTTGTACAATCGGCATGGTTTCTTTACGTTGTGACATTGGGCGTTGACCCATTACCTCGCCAGTAATAATGAAGTCAAAATCATTCTCTTCCATCCACTGTTTGGCTTTTTTCACCATAAAGCCTTTGCAGTCTAAACAAGGATTCATGTTCTTGCCGTAACCATGCTTTGGATTGAGTAAGACATCACGGTATTCTTCGATCACATCAATAATATGTAATTTAATGCCAAGTTGCTCAGCCACCCACAAGGCGTTATTACGCTTTGGCTTGTCACTCTTTTGCTTGCGAATCGCATGCGTATGGCCCTCTACACAAAAACCGGTAAAGAAGTTAATACCTTCTACATGTATACCTTGATCTAATAGTAATTTAGTACTCAGCAATGAGTCTAATCCACCAGATATTAACGACACTGCTTTTATTTGTTTACTCATTTTTATTTCCTAATCCCATCCACTCGACACCATTGATCTTTTTGTGTAACTTCTAAACAAGAAAAATATTCACCGTAGGCTTCTAATACCATATCGAGCTGTTCTTGCAAAATACCTGAAAGCGTTATTTTACCGTCAGACTTAACCAAGCCTGAAAAATGTTCGCATAACCCCACCAAAGGATTAGCTAAAATATTGGCAATCAACAAATCTACTTGGTTTAAGCTACCTTCATCATCAGTGTGTAGTACATTGATACTATCATTAACTTGATTGGTTTTGACGTTGTCAATCGTAGCCAATACTGCTTGCGGATCATTGTCTATGGCAATTGCACTGATGGCACCGATCTTGACTGCGGCTATTGCCAACACGCCGGTACCAGAGCCATAATCAATCACTGTTTGATTGATCGGCGGGTTTTCATCAAGATACTGCAAGCATAAATCAGTCGTTTGGTGTGTACCGGTACCAAAGGCCAAGCCAGGGTCCATATCAATCACCACGGCATCATTAGGCAGCTTAGATGCATCTTCCCATGATGGGCAAATCCAAATGCGCTGACCAAACTGCATAGCATGAAAATCTTTCTTACACTCATCCTCCCAAACACGATCTTTAAGCAATTCAAAAGACGACTGCTGAATATCACACAATTGCAATAGCATTGACTGCACGTGCACTCGATCAACCTCTAAATCAAACAAAGCTTTGATAGTTGTATCAGGCCATAGCGGTGTTTCGCCTACAGGCGGCTCAAAAATTTCATCATCATGTGTATCACTAAAAGTGATCGACACACTGTCTAAACCCATCAATATTTCACTGACAAAATCTGCCTGGTCTTTGTGTGTTTCTAGTGTGAGTTGCATCCAATCCATAAGCGCTAAATTATACCGACTAGGTATGCGTGTTATTCCCTCATAAAAACCAAGTATTTTATTAAGGTAAGCCACTATAATAGCCACAAGCATAAATTAAAAAGGAAATTAAAATGGCACTAGAAAGAACGGGTAACGGATATTTAGTCGACCCAACAATTTGGACGGAAGAAATCATGCATGAAATGGCAAAAGAAGACGAAATAGAGCTTACTGAAAGCATGGTGACTCAAATCATGGCTGCCAGAGAATACTTTGCTGAGAACTCGGCAGTGCCGCCAATCAGAACCTTTGCCAAGGTTGTTGGTATTGACAAGAAAATCTTATTCAAAGAATGGCTAACTGGCCCAATGAAGCCGATTACTAAGTACGGTGGCATGCCCCAGCCAACAGGTTGCGTCTAAAATTACTACGAATTTTTCACGAGAATTTTGTTAAATTCATAACTCTCTCAGTTGCATAGATTTAACTATGCGCCTTTGTTCGTTATTTCATTTGCCTCATTCTCGTAAAAAATACTTGTAATTACCAAACTTAAAAACCCTCTTTCGAGGGTTTTTTATTGTCCAAAATTTATAATAG
>JAQWRQ010000047.1 GCA_029243595.1 Gammaproteobacteria bacterium
GTTCGTCGTGTGAAAAAACCACTTAAGGCAGGTGATGAAGTATTTATCTACTTTAATGAAAAAATCTTATCTTCTGTTGTTGACAAACCTGAATTATTACTCGATAAAAAGGATTATAGTATTTGGTTCAAACCCGCGGGTGTGTTCGCCCAAGGGTCAAAATGGGGGGATCACTGCGCACTAACACGATTGGTAGAAAAATCACTTGATAGGAATAGCTTTTTGGTACATCGACTCGATCGCGCTACCAGTGGCATTATGATGGTTGCCCATACTAAGCACGCCGCAAGAGATCTATCAAAAATTTTTGCTGATCGAAAAATCAATAAAACTTATCTGGCCATTGTTGAGGGAAAATTGAGCGATGACGCTTTAACAATCGATGAAAAAATTGATGGAAAACATGCGGTTAGTCACATTAAATTATTAACCCATACCAACGATAAATCACTGCTTAAAGTGCATATTGAAACTGGTAGAAAGCATCAAATAAGAAAGCATTTAAGTGGGGCTGGTTACCCTATTATCGGCGATAGACTCTACGGCAATGCGACTAAAAATTACCCAGAAGATTTACAATTACAAGCAATTCAACTTGAGTTTAACTGCCCTATTAATCAGCAATTTATTCAAATTGAATTAGAGGATCAAAGAAAAATAAAGCTTTAAGAGCAATCCCTCTCAATTTCACGATCCCAAATTGCAGGAATAATAATAGTTAGACATTCAGCAACACTGAGATTTTCACAAATAGCAGGCTCATCATCTCCAAGCGGGTGTTTGTGCTTCTGCATGGTTGATTCATTGGTGTCTTTCACAACCCCATTTTGACCATTCTTCTGATCTTCACAGCCAGAAAATAGTAAAACCAATAGTAAAAAAACTTTTATCATTGTGTTCATTGTAACCCAATAGACTTGAATCTAGTTGATAATGTCCCTATCTACTAATCATTGATTAATAAACATAAAAAACCATGAAACGAATCTTTCTATTTCTACTGACTAACATTGCTATTATTGTTTTACTAAGTATTACGTTGAGCCTGCTTGGTGTTGAGGGTATTTTAAAAGAAAATGGCTCTGATCTTGACTTGCAAGCGCTGCTTATTTTCTCTGCTGTTTTTGGCTTTGGTGGTGCTTTTATTTCGCTACTGATTTCTAAATGGATGGCAAAACGCATGACCGGTGCCGTTGTTATCGAATCACCGAATAATAACTTGGAAAAGCGGTTAATCGAAACGGTTGAAAAGCAGGCTAAAATTGTTGGCATTAAAATGCCAGAAGTGGCAATTTTCCCATCCGCTTCAATGAATGCTTTTGCCACTGGTGCCAGTAAAAATAAAGCATTGGTTGCTGTCTCTCAAGGTTTATTAGACTCAATGAGTCAGGGTGAGATTGAGGCAGTGGTTGGCCATGAAATGAGCCATGTGGCGAATGGTGATATGGTGACTTTGACTTTAATACAAGGTGTGGTAAATACGTTTGTAATTTTCTTCTCACGAGTGATTGGTCATATTGTTGATCGTGTTATTCTGAAAAACAATCGAGGCCATGGTATTGGTTATTTTATAACCACCTTATTTGCGCAAATTGTTCTATCAATCTTGGCATCTACTATTGTTATGTATGTTTCTAGAAAGCGTGAGTTTGTCGCTGATACGGGCGGTGCAGATTTAGCCGGCCATCAAAACATGATTAATGCACTCAAGCGCTTAGGCCAAGTAGAGCCAGAAGCGTTGCCTGAGCAAATGGCAGCCTTTGGTATTGATGATAAAAAAGGCTTTGTTTCATGGTTTTCATCGCATCCACCGATTGAAGACAGAATTGCAGCATTAGAAAAGCGCGCAATGAACGAAAAAGGATAAATAATGGCTATTGATATTAAATCAGCAGATGAGATTGAAAAAATGCGTGTAGCTGGCCGACTGGCTGCTGATGTACTTGACATGATCACACCACAAGTTAAGGCTGGTATTACTACTGATGAGTTAGACAAGACGTGTCATGACTATATTGTCAATGTGCAAGACGCCATTCCAGCACCGCTTAACTATCACGGCTTTCCAAAGTCAATTTGTACCAGTGTTAACAACGTGGTGTGCCACGGCATCCCAGGTGATAAAAAACTCAAAAAAGGTGATATTGTTAATATCGATATCACTGTGATTAAGGACGGCTACCACGGTGATACCTCAAAGATGTTTATCATTGGTAAGTCAAGTGTTAAGGCGCAACGTATTTGTAGAATTGCACAAGAGTGTTTATATATCGGTATTAAAAAAGTTAAGCCAGGTGCTAACTTAGGTGAGATTGGCAAGGCTATTGGCGCACACACGACTCAAAATAACTGCTCTGTGGTGCGTGATTACTGTGGTCATGGCATTGGTTCAAAGTTTCACACTGAACCGCAAGTGATACATTACGATGATGGCGCTGTTGATAAAAGCCCAGTCTTAGAAGCGGGAATGACCTTCACTATTGAGCCAATGGTTAATCTGGGTGGGTTTGAAGTTGCCACCTCTAAAGTTGACGGTTGGACAGTTACTACTAAAGATCGCTCACTTTCTGCACAATGGGAGCATACTATTTTAGTCACTGAAGATGGTTATGAAATACTCACTCTTAGAGAGGAAGAGTCGGTATAAAAACACTGTCATGTCTGTGCTAAAATAATGCTTTTGTTATTAAGTGACTAAGCGTTGAAAAACCTAAGAAACTATTTTATTTCTGGCTTACTTTTTTGGATTCCATTAGGGTTAAGTATTGTTGTTATTAAATTCTTTTTAGAATTGGTTAATGACATTGTTCCGCCTGAATATCTACCTGAAGCGTTATTCAATCTAGAAAATGTTATTCCTGGTTCTGGCATTGTTTGGGTAATCCTAATTATGCTCATTACTGGTGTATTGGTTAATAATTTTATCGGCCGAAAAATATTAGAACTTTGGGATAAATTACTCAATAAAATCCCAGGTTTTAGGGGGGTCTATAATGCCTTAAAACAGCTTTCAGATACGGTTCTTAGTCCATCTGGGGATAGCTTTAAAAAAGCAGTATTGGTTGAGTACCCGCGTAAAGGGCTATGGACGATTGCCTTTCAAACAGGCAATTATCGTGGTGAGGTTGAGAAAAAAATTGGTGAAGAGATTATCAATATTTATGTACCGACTACGCCCAACCCAACCTCTGGTTTTTTTATCATGCTACCAAAAGATGATGTAATTGAGCTAGATATGAGTGTTGATGAAGCATTTAAACTAATTATTTCTACTGGTGTTGTTGCACCAAACTAAACAAAATTAAATAAAGGTAAAAGACAAGTTATGAGAACAAATTATTGTGGTGAACTAAGTAAGGACAATATCGATCAAACCGTTGAAATTTGCGGCTGGGTAAATCGTAGACGTGATCATGGCGGTGTGATCTTTTTAGACATGCGTGATAAGCGCGGTATTGCGCAAGTGGTTATCAACCCTGATAATGCTGATTTTGAACTGGCTGAATCTATTCGTAATGAGTTTGTCTTAAAAATTACTGGTCAAGTTATTGCCAGAGGCGAAGGCTTGGTTAACCCAAAATTAGCCACTGGTGAAATTGAAATTGTTGCTGATCGTATTGAGATTCTCAACGCTTCAAAGCCGGTTCCATTTCAGATTGACTCAACAGATACTTCGGAAGAGGTTCGCCTTAAATATCGTTACTTAGATTTACGACGTGATGAAATGCAACAGCGCTTGCGCTTGCGTTCAAAGGTGACTCACTTCATGCGTGAATTTATGGATGAAAACGATTTCTTGGATATTGAAACGCCTTTTTTAACCAAAGCCACACCTGAAGGTGCACGTGATTATTTAGTGCCTTCACGTACTCACCCGGGTGAATTTTTTGCCCTACCGCAATCACCGCAGTTATTTAAACAATTGTTAATGATGTCGGGTTTTGAGCGTTATTATCAAATTGTTAAATGTTTTAGAGATGAGGATTTGCGCGCTGATCGCCAGCCAGAATTCACCCAGCTTGATGTTGAAACTTCATTTATGAATGAAGATGAAATCATGGCGATGATGGAAGAGATGACACGCGGTATGTTTAAGTCTGCAATTGATGTTGATTTGCCTGCTGAATTTCCAACCATTACTTATGCAGATGCCATGCACCTATATGGTGTTGATCGCCCTGATATGCGTATTCCAATGCAAATTACCGATATGGATGAGCTAATGCAAGGTGTCGATTTTAAAGTATTCTCTGGCCCTGCCAGTCATGATGACTCTCGAGTTGCCGCATTACGCGTACCAGGTGGTGCAACTATCAGTCGTAAGCAGATTGACAAGTACACCAAATACGTCAGTATTTATGGTGCTAAAGGTTTGGCTTATATCAAGCTGAATGAAGATGGTCCAGCCTCACCAATTTTAAAATTCTTAGGCGATGAGGTTACTGCTAAAGCAATTGAAATGACAGGCGCACAAACGGGTGATATTATTTTCTTCGGTGCTGATAAAACCAAGATTGTAAATGAAGCTTTGGGTAATTTACGTGAACAGTTGGCTAAAGACCTAGATCTATTTGATAAACAATGGGCGCCAATCTGGGTAATCGACTTCCCAATGTTTGATGCTAATGATGATGGCTCTTTAAGCGCTATTCACCATCCGTTTACCGCACCAAGTGTTGATGCTAAAACCTTAGAGGGTACGGCTGCTACTGCACTTTCTCGCGCTTACGACTTAGTTATTAACGGCTCTGAAGTAGGTGGTGGCTCTATTCGTATCCATCAGGTTGAAATGCAACAAACCGTATTAAAGCTTTTAGGTATTTCTGATGACGAAGCTAAGGACAAATTTGGCTTCTTACTCGATGCACTTGAATATGGTTGCCCTCCTCATGGTGGCATGGCATTTGGTCTTGACCGCTTAGTGATGATTATGACGGGTGCAGACTCGATTCGTGAAGTGATTGCTTTCCCTAAAACTCAAACAGCTGCTTGCTTATTAACCGATGCACCTGCTAGCGTACCAAGAAAAGTACTTAGAGAACTTAGCGTTAAAGTAAGTCTGCCAGAAAAAGACTAAACAATAAACAAGTAGCGTGTCAATTCAAGATCAAATAAAAGCCGAGCTCAAGGCTCGCAACGCTGTATTGGTTGCGCATTATTATGTTAGTGGTGATTTACAAACCCTAGCAGAAGAAAGTGGTGGTTTTGTTTCTGATTCATTAGAAATGGCGCGCTTTGGGCAAAACTGCGATGCAGATACTATCATTGTTGCGGGTGTTAAATTTATGGGTGAAACGGCCAAGATCCTCTCTCCTGAAAAAACCATTTTAGTACTTGATGAGGCCGCTACTTGCTCTTTAGATGAAGATTGCCCAATCGATGAATTTTCTAAATTTTGTGACCAGCATCCCGATCGAAAAGTGGTGGTTTATGCCAACACATCAGCTGAGGTAAAGGCGCGAGCAGACTGGGTGGTCACTTCAGGCAGTGCGTTAACGGTTGCCAAGCATTTACGCAAACAAGGTGAAAAAATTCTTTGGGCGCCTGACAAGCACCTAGGCAACTATGTGCAAACACAAACTGGTGCTGATATGCTTTTATGGCAGGGCTCTTGCGTAGTGCACGAACGCTTTAAAGCAGACGCCTTACAAGCTTTAAAAAACAAACATCCCGAAGCGGCTATATTAGTACACCCAGAATCACCACAATCAGTGGTTGATTTAGCCGATGTAGTAGGCTCTACCACTGCACTCATTAACGCTGTAAAAGATAGAGAAGAATCTACTTTTATCATTGCCACTGACAATGGTATTTTTCACAAAATGCACGAAGTCGCGCCACACAAAAAACTGATTGAAGCCCCTACCATGGGGGCAGGTGCAGACTGTGAATCTTGCGCCCATTGTGAGTGGATGGCAATGAATACTTTAGACAACTGTCTTGATGTTTTAAAAACTGGTAAAAATGAAATATTAATTGAATCCAGTATTGCTAAAAAAGCACAACAATCTATACAAAAATTACTCGACTTTACTGCATAAAAGGTAAAATCTCAATTACTCATATTCCCGGAGACATCGAACATGGCAGGACACTCTAAATGGCACAACATTCAACACCGAAAAGGTGCGCAAGATGCCAAGCGTGGTAAGGTATTTACCAAATTAATTAAAGAAATTGTAATTGCTGCTAAAGCTGGTGGTGGTGTTATTGAAAACAACCCTGGGTTACGCATGGTGATTGACAAAGCCTTAGCCGCTAACATGAAACGAGACACCATCGAAAACGCAGTTAAGCGTGGTAGTGGTGATTTAGAAGGTGAAAACTACGATGAGGTGCGTTATGAAGGTTACGGCTTAGGTGGTACAGCCATCATGGTTGACACCTTAACAGATAATCGTAACCGAACTGTGGCTGATGTGCGCCATGCATTTACTAAGCATGGTGGCAACTTGGGAACAGACGGTTCAGTGGCTTATTTATTCAACAAGCAAGGTTTTATCAGCTTCGCCTCAGGTGATGAAGATCAAATTATGGAAGCCGCACTAGATGCAGGCGCAGAAGATGTAATTAGCAATGACGATGGTTCAATTGATGTAATTACAACACCTGAAGATTTCTTTACGGTTAAAGATGCATTATCTGATGCAGGGCTTGAGGCAAGCCATGCTGAAGTAACCATGGAGCCAGCCAACCGTGTTGAGCTTAATTTGGGCGATGCAGAAAAATTCATGAGACTGATTGACCGCTTAGAAGACTTAGACGACACTCAAGAGGTTTATCACAATGCTGATATTTCAGATGAGGTAATGGCGCAATTATGATCCATATTCACCAAGGCATTAGCGCACTTGGTGCGTTTAAAGCCCAAGCTCTACAAGTAAAAATATCTCAAGCACAATCTGGGCTAAAGCTATTGGGTGCTGAATTTATTCATTTATCTAACCTTGATGAAGCACTAACAAGTAAAGAGAGTGATCATTTAGATCACTTGCTTTCTTATTCAGCCAATTTATCTGTTGATAATGCGAAATCAAGCATTGTTATTATCCCTAGATTGGGCACGATATCCCCTTGGTCATCTAAGGCGACTGATATTATGCATTTGTGTGATATCAATAAAATTAACCGTATCGAGCGTGCAACTGCTTATCACTTTAACGATACCATTAATCAAAAATCAGAAGTTTTGGCTATTATCATGGACAAGATGACTGAATCAGTTTTGGAGTCAATGAGTGATGCTCACAGTATTTTTGATAATTTCGAGCCAAAACCATTTTCCAGTGTTGATATCCTTACACAAGGAAAATCAGCCCTAGAACACACAAACACCGAATTAGGCTTGGCACTCAGTGTTGGTGAAATTGATTATTTAGTTGATAGCTTTACTCAGTTAGAACGCAACCCAACCGACATTGAACTAATGATGTTTGCTCAAGCCAATTCTGAGCATTGTCGCCACAAGATTTTTAATGCTGATTGGACCATTGATAATACCGAGCAAGCTAAGAGCTTATTCTCGATGATTCGCAATACTTACCATAAACATCCTGAAGGGCTTTTGAGTGTTTATTCAGACAACTCTGCCGTTATGGCAGGCTATGATGGTGAGCGTTTTTATGCCGACCAAGATGGCAAATATGTCAGCTCAAACGAACATCGTGCCATTTTAATGAAAGTAGAAACTCACAATCACCCTACCGCTATTGCGCCGCATCCAGGTGCGGCAACTGGGTCAGGTGGCGAGATTCGTGATGAAGGCGCAACTGGTCAGGGTTCAAAACCTAAAGTTGGCTTGTGTGGTTTCAGTGTGTCAAACCTTAAAATTAAAGACGCTGAACAGCCTTGGGAAGTTGAGCACGGCAAGCCTTCTCAAATTGTATCAGCACTTGATATTATGCTGGAAGGCCCTATTGGTGCCGCCGCCTTCAACAATGAATTTGGCCGTCCAAATACCTTGGGCTACTTTAGAAGCTATGAACAGCAAACTCCTGATGGTGATGTACGTGGCTATCATAAGCCAATTATGCTTGCCGGTGGCCTTGGACACATCCAAGAGCAACATATTATAAAAGGTGAGATTCCTGTTGGTAGTAAGATTATTGTCCTCGGTGGCCCGGCTATGCTGATCGGCTTAGGCGGTGGTGCTGCATCATCCATTAAGAGTGGTGAACAAAGTGAAGATTTAGACTTTGCCTCAGTTCAACGTGCCAACCCTGAAATGGAGCGACGCGCCCAAGAGGTGATTGACCGATGTGCCAACCTAGGTAGTGACAACCCTATTATTTCAATTCATGATATTGGCGCTGGCGGATTATCAAACGGCCTTCCAGAATTGGTTAATGACTCTGGACGTGGTGGTCGGTTTGAGCTGCGCAACATTCCTAATGATGACAACCAAATGTCACCACTTGAAATTTGGTGTAACGAATCACAAGAGCGCTATGTTCTTGCCATTGCCCCATCTAGCTTGGAATTATTCAACGACATTTGTGAGCGTGAACGCGCACCATTTGCCGTATTAGGTGAATCTACCAAAGAGCAAGAATTGGTTCTTAGTGATGAGCTATTTGCAGACACACCCATTGATATGCCAATGTCTGTTTTATTAGGTAATCCACCTAAGGTGAGCATTGACGCCGTCACACAAGATATCAACCTTAATCCATTAGACACCAGCAACATCAACCTTAGTGATGCAGTTAGTAGGATTTTACAACTACCCACTGTAGCCAGTAAAAACTTCCTAATCACTATTGGTGATCGCAGTGTTACCGGTATGGTGGCACGTGATCAGTTTGTAGGTCCGTGGCAAGTGCCAGTGGCTGATTGCGCTATTTCTGTTTCTGATTATGTTGGTTTTAAAGGCGAGATTATGTCTTTGGGTGAGCGTACGCCACTTGCTTTATGCGATGCTAACGCTGCAGCACGTATGACCATTGGTGAATCGTTAACCAATATGATGGGCGGCTATGTTGAAGATATTCACGATATTAGCCTAAGTGCTAACTGGATGAGTGCCAGTGGTCATAAAGGTGAAGACGTTAAATTATTTGAAGCAGTCAAAGCCGTTGGTATGGACTTGTGCCCAGACCTAGGTTTAACGGTACCGGTTGGTAAAGACTCTATGAGCATGAAAAGCTCGTGGCAAGATGACAATGGTAACGACCAATCAGTCACCTCACCTTTATCACTGATTGTTACCGCTTTTTCAAAAACGCCTGATGTTAGATTACAACAAACCCCACTGCTCGATACAGAGTCAGATTCTGCATTACTACTAATTGATTTAGGCTTGGGTCAAAATAGAATGGGTGGTTCATGCTTGGCACAAGTTTACAATCAAGTGGGTGATATCGCGCCAAACCTTGATGACAGCGCCGCATTCAAATCATTCTTCACGGTCATTAATCAGCTAAATAAAGATGGCTTAATTAGTGCTTATCATGATCGAAGTGATGGTGGTGTAATCACCACTTTATTAGAAATGGCCTTTGCCTCACATTGTGGATTAAACATTACAACAGACGCTAGCATTGAAAATTTATTCAATGAAGAATTGGGTTGTGTTATTCAGGTTAAGTCTAAAAATAAACAAGCGGTTAATGATGCACTGACTGCTGCAGGGCTTGAGTCTTACACGCATGCAATTGCAACTATTAATGATTTAGATACAATTGAAATCATCACTGATGGAAAATCTGTTTATAGTCAATCTCGATCTGAATTACACTCACTTTGGTCATCAACTTCATTTGAGATTGCCAAACTAAGAGACAATCCAGAATGTGCACAGCAAGAATTTGACAGTGTTAGTCAAACTACAGATGGCATTAAAACTGATCTAAGCTTTGACCTAAATCAATCTATTGTTGCACCTTATATTAAAACCAACGTTAAACCTAAAATTGCCATCCTTAGAGAGCAAGGTGTTAACGGACAAGTTGAAATGGGCGCTGCCTTCACTAAGGCTGAATTTGATGCGATTGATGTGCACATGAGTGATATCCTCTCTGGCAGGGTATCGTTAGCAGAATTCAAAGGTTTGGTGGCTTGTGGTGGCTTTTCGTATGGTGACGTACTCGGTGCTGGTAGAGGTTGGGCAAGTTCGATTTTATATAATGCTCGCGCTAAAGATGAGTTTGAGGCCTTCTTTAACCGTGAAGATAGCTTTGCATTAGGCGTGTGTAACGGCTGTCAGATGATTTCGAATTTAACGCAAATTATCCCTGGCGCACAAAATTGGCCAAGTTTCTCTCGCAATGTGTCTGAGCAATTTGAAGCGCGCTTTTCAAGCGTTAAAATTGGTGAATCAAATTCAATTTTCCTAAATGGTATGGCAGGTTCAACCATGCCAATTGCCATTGCACATGGTGAAGGTAGAGCGAGTTTTAATGGCGATAGTGCTAATAATATAGCGTTGCAATACGTTGATCACAGTGGTGACATTACTCAAAATTACCCTCATAATCCAAATGGATCAGACTTGGCAACTGCCGGTGTGACTAATGATTCTGGACGCGTTACCATCATGATGCCGCATCCTGAGCGAGTGTTCAGAGCCGTGCAAAACTCACACCACCCTAAAGATTGGGATGAGCGTAGCCCATGGATGAGAATGTTTGAGAATGCTAGAACTTGGGTTGATTAAATTTCTAAAATTTTGGAAATAATGCAAATCGAATAAATATCGCCTTGATACAAACCCTGTCTGCACTAAAAAACGCCAAAAATAGTAAAAAAATACCCTTAAAAACAGCTTGTATTCCACTCCCAAGCCTTGCTTGGTGGGAGTGGAATGGTGAAATTTTTGTAAATTTTGACAATGAACGATTTTTCTAATTTTTATCGGGTTAAATAGTGATTATGAATTATCAATTAATTCGCTCTAAACGCAAAACTTTGAGTCTGCAAATTAGCAGCAATGCTGAGCTCATTGTGCGTGCGCCGAATCGGTTATCAATTAAAAAAATAGATCAATTTATTAATGAAAAATCCAACTGGATTGAGAAAAAGTCAACATCTATCGATGCTAAAAAACCTCAAAAACATGGTTATATAGAGGGTGAAAAATTCTTATATTTGGGTGGTGAATATCCGTTAAGTATTGATATCACCTATGCTAAAGGCTTGAGCTTTGATGGTCAAATATTCAGTCTTAATACCGGTGGAAAGCAGGAATTTTTGGCTTGGTATAAGACTGCTTTTAAAAATGTCGCCCTACCAAGACTGGATTATTATGCAGATCTTTATCAACTCAACTATCAACAAGTGCGCCTTAAGACGCAAATAACCCTATGGGGTTCTTGTAGTGGTGTGAATAACATCAACCTTAACTACTTGCTTATTATGGCGCCAATGAGTGTTATCGACTATGTGATTGTGCATGAGCTTGCTCATACAAAGATTAAAAATCATTCGAAAGATTTCTGGCAATTGGTTGAATCAATATTGCCAAAATATAAAGTCAGCAAAAGCTGGCTTAAAGATAACGGCTATAAGCTACATAACTTATAGTAACTTATAGCTGAAAACAAATTACTTGTTATTAAACTTGTCTTGTGCTTCTTGCATTGCCGCTTCTAAAGTGCCCATTTCGGCCATTTCAACAATAATATCACCACCGCCCATTAACTCAGCATTGAAGTAAATTTGTGGGAAAGTTGGCCAATCTTGAAAATTGGGTAAATTTTGCATCACCTCTTGATCTTCAAAAATATTCACATAAGCAAACTCAACACCCGTTGAAGCCAATGTTTGTGCTGCTTTAGCCGAGAAGCCACATTGTGGAAATTGTGGCGTGCCTTTCATATAAAGTACGATTGGTGCGCTATCTACTTGTGCTTGAATTCTTTCCATTATGTCCATTTGTATAACTCCTATTTTAATTTTTTTTAAACTTTGTTTAATGCTGAATGACCGAGTATTTTACTCTTATATTAATTATTACGCAATTGTTCTATTGTTTAATCGCCTGAGAAATTGTGTACTTTTGCCCTTGCTTCAGTTTTTTATAATTACCAAACACTGATTTAAAGTTATCTTTAATAAAATTACGCAAACCATTGATAGTAACAAAAGTAATCTTTCCGCCGGGTTTAAGTGCATCGTAAGCATCGTATAGAATAATACTAAGTTGCTCTCGCCCTACTTTAGCAGGCACATTTGAAATTATTTGATCGAAGTAATTATCTTTATTGACACTTAAAAATGCATCAGATAAATAAGCCTCGGCATTATTAATATGATTAAGTTTGGCGTTTTTATTAGAGAGCTCTACCGCAATAAAATCTTTATCCACCATGTGTACTTCACCCTGCGGACAAGACTTTGCCACACTAAGGCCAATTGGCCCATAACCACAACCAAGATCAAGACACTTATCCTCTGTAGCAATATCCAAATACTTCATTAGCAACAAAGTACCATCATCAATCGCACGCGGTGAAAAAACACCCCAACGCGTTTTAAGCGTTAGATCATGGCCCAATAAGTTAGTTTGAATGCTAAGGTCTTGCTTTAGCTTAGGAATATCTTGACGTGTAAACATAACGAATTAACCTTGTTTTTTAAGCGCTTTTTTCTTAGCTTTGGTTGCGATTATTTGACTGGCGTTATCGCCAATGTGCTCTTCACCACGCGCTTTAGCTAATTGAACTTGGCGCTCTCTTTCACGGTATCGACTCACTTGATCGTTGCTTTTAGAGCCGTAACATCTTGGGCATGAGACACCTTTTTCGTAATGAGGATGGGCTTTATCTTCTTGTGTAATCGGGTAGCGACAAGCGTGGCATTGGTCGTATTGGCCTTGCTCTAAATTATGCTTAACCGCGACACGATCATCAAACACAAAGCACTCACCTTCCCAAAGGCTTTGGCTCTCGTCCATTTCTTCTAAGTATTTTAAAATACCGCCATGCAAGTGATAAACCGTATCAAAGCCTTGTGATTTTAAATAAGCCGTTGATTTTTCACAACGAATACCACCAGTACAAAACATGGCTACTTTTTTGCCACGATACTGCTCTAAATTATCCTTAGTGTAAGTTGGAAACTCTCTAAAGGTTTCAGTGTTAGGGTTAATAGCGCCTTTAAAACTACCAATTTCATATTCATAATTATTACGAGTGTCAATCAAGACCACATCAGGATCACTGATCAAATCATTCCAATCTTGAGGATCGACATAAGTACCTACAGAAGACAAAGGATCAATATGTTCAACGCCTAGTGTTACGATTTCTTTTTTAAGTTTGACTTTTAAGCGCTTAAACGGAGTGTTTTCACTGTGTGAAAACTTAACCTCCAGGTTATCAAATCGGCCATCATTATGCAAAAACTGAATAACACCATCAATTGATTTTTTTGAGCCTGAAATCGTACCGTTTAAGCCTTCTAAAGCCAAAAGAATTGTGCCTTTAACCTCTAATTCAACCATTAGCTCACGTAATGGAGTGCGAAATTCTTCAAAATCGTCTAATCGTACAAATTGATACAAGGCGCAAACAGTAAACATAGTAAGATTATTAAATAAAAAATCACCATTTTACTGCATCAACCCAATATCAACAATTGATTATAATCAATGCCAATATTGCAAATAGATCAAGCACGTATAATAAGAAGCTTTAAATATTTGCGTTGCACGTGCTCGACTCCATTCAATCCCCACAAGACGTCAAACAACTGGATTTAGACCAACTACAGTCCTTGGTGGATGAAATACGTGCATTTCTAATTGAAAACATTCAAAAAACAGGGGGGCACTTAGCGCCCAACCTTGGCACAGTTGAATTAACAGTCGCCATGCATTACGTGTTTGACACACCTGATGATAGCTTTGTATTTGATGTGGGGCATCAAGCCTACACCCATAAAATACTAACAGGTCGAAAAGACAGGATGCCCACACTAAGAAAGAAAGATGGCTTAAGTGGCTTTACTAAACGCAGCGAAAGTACACACGATGCATTTGGCGCTGGACACTCATCTACTTCAATCAGTGCGGCGCTAGGTATCGCTATTGGTAACAAAGTTAATCAAGTCGATAACAAATCTATTGCAGTTATTGGTGATGGTGCGCTGACCGGTGGCATGTCATTTGAAGCACTGAATCATGCCGGAGATTCAGATGCTGATTTACTCATTATCTTAAATGACAATGACATGAGTATTTCTAAGAACGTAGGTGCAATGAATAAATACCTGACCAAGCTTATTTCTGGCAAGGTTTACTCCACCATGAAATCTAAGTCTCTAGGTTTTTTAGAAAAAATGCCAATAATCCATGAGTTTGCCAAACGTTCAGAAGAGCACCTTAAAGGTATGGTCTTGCCAAGTACTTTGTTTGAAGAATTGGGCGTAGATTACTTTGGTCCTATTGATGGTCACGACATACCCATGCTGGTTAAAACCTTGCAAAATCTAAAGCAGCTGAAAATGCCAAGACTGCTACACATTATTACCAAAAAGGGTTACGGCTTAAAAACCGCAGAAAACGATCCTTGCAAATTCCATGGTATCGCCCCTGCTCAAAGTAACAGCTCTACATTGCCAAGCTATAGCTCTGTTTTTGGCCAATGGTTACTTAATACTGCTACTAATGACTCTCAACTAATGGCTATTACCCCAGCCATGTGTACCGGCTCAGGTATGAATGAATTTGAGGTTAAGTTTCCTGAGCAATATTTTGATGTGGGTATCGCTGAACAGCATGCGATTACCTTTGCAGGTGGTTTGGCCACTCAAGGTTTAAAGCCTGTGGTTTCAATTTACTCAACTTTTTTACAAAGAGGTTACGACCAGCTGATTCACGATATTGCGCTACAAAATTTAAATGTAACCTTTGCTATTGATCGTGCTGGTTTGGTGGGGGCTGATGGCGCAACTCACGCAGGCAGTTTTGATTTGAGCTTTTTAAGGTGTATTCCTAATTTGGTGATTATGGCACCGAGTAATGCCATTGAAATGTATCAAATGCTAAATACCGCTTATCAGTTTAATGGCCCGGTTTGCGTGCGCTACCCTCGAGGAAATTCATTAATTAAAGACTATACTTCTGATGTTGCACTAGAAATTGGTAAGGCTAACATAGCTAGAATTGGTCAAAAAATAGCCATCTTCGCTTTTGGTACAACCCTTGATCAAGCGCTGATTGCAGGAGAATCATTAGATGCAACCGTGATTGATATGCGCTTTGTAAAACCTTTGGATGAGAAACTAATTTTAGAAACCTCTAAAACACACCAGCAGCTCATCACTATTGAAGATAACGCGATTGCTGGTGGTGCTGGCAGCAGTGTTAGTGAATTATTGCATGCACACCACATCAATACACCACTCGCCTTGTTAGGGTTGCCAGATAACTTTACCGAGCAAGGCTCGCAAGAAGAATTGTGCACTTTATATGGTTTAGATGCAGATGGCATCATCCAGGCCGTTCAATCATGAAAAAAACACTCAAACGATTTAGCCCTAACCAAGAGGATTTAAAAAATCACAAAAATTTAGGCTGGCTATCTAAACACTTACACGACGCTAGTTTGTGGAATTTTAACAGGCGCTCTATCTCTAAAGCATTCGCGGTTGGCTTATTTTGCGCCTTTGTTCCCGTGCCTTTTCAAATGTTACTAGCAGCGCCGGCTGCAGTTATTTTCTCGGCCAATTTACCTTTATCAGTTGCTTTGGTATGGATTACCAACCCAATTACTATGCCACCGATCTATTACGGTTGTTATAAATTAGGCGCTTGGATACTGAATGTTGAAGTTCAGCAAGACTTTGTTATGTCGCTAGATTACGTTTGGGAAGTGTTTGGGGTTATTTGGCAACCTTTCTTGCTGGGCTGTATGGTTGTTTCTGCTGTCAGTGCGTTTGTTGGTTATTGGGCAATTCAGGCGATCTACCGGTTCAAAGCTTATAAAAGATCTAGTCGCTCTTGATTTGCGAGCGTATTTGCGCCTCTAACTCATCAACCAAGTTAGCATTCTCAATTTTAGAATGCGTTTGACCATTAATATAAAGTAAGTTCGGGCTACCACCTGTTAAACCAACAGAAACAGCTTTCGCCTCACCTGGGCCATTTACCACACAGCCAATCACCGCTACATCGATTGGGTCAACAATATCTTCAAGGCGCGATTCCAACTCATTAACCACTGAAATTACATCAAACTTTTGTCGTGAACAAGATGGGCAAGCAATAAGATTCACCCCCTTCTTACGCAAGTGTAGAGATTTCAAAATATCAAAACCCACTTTAACCTCATCTACCGGATCAGAGGCTAACGACACACGAATAGTGTCACCAATACCTTCAGACAACAACAAGCCTAAACCAATAGAAGATTTCACCGTGCCTGCTCTAAATGAGCCAGCTTCTGTAATACCTAGATGCAGCGGATTGTCAATTTGTGAAGCCAGTTGTTTATAAGCGAATACGGTCATGAATATTTCAGAGGCTTTAAGCGATATTTTAAAATTATCAAAATTAAGCTTGTCTAAAATATCGATATGTCTAAAGGCTGATTCCACCATGGCTTCTGGTGTTGGTTCGGTGTATTTTTTCTGCAAGTCTTTTTCTAATGAGCCGGCATTCACACCGATACGAATAGGGATGTTATGATCTTTAGCTGATGCCACCACCTCTCTAACTCGGTCTTCTCGACCGATATTACCAGGGTTAATACGCAAACAATCAGCGCCATACTCTGCCACTTTAAGTGCAATTTTATAGTCAAAATGAATATCGGTAATCAGCGGAATATTGGCTTGCTGTTTAATGGCTTTAAAAGCTTCGGCAGCTTCCATGGTTGGCACTGAAACACGTACTAAATCTGCACCTGCGTCTGCAATTGATTGGATTTGAGCAAGCGTCGAATCAATATCACAGGTATCTGTGTTGGTCATACTTTGTACGGCTATTGGCGCATCACCACCAATAGCAACATCACCGACAAAAATTTGTCGTGATTTCCTTCGGGCTATAGTATGGATAGGTTTCATGGATTTTCTCGATTAAAGGTTTGCATTACTTCGTCTAAATTTTCTAACATTTGAGGTGTTTTTTGTTTACCTTGAATAGGGCTTACGACAATAGGAATTATCTCTATGGCTGGTTCAAGCTCAGGCTCGCTAATCACAATCAATGTTGAGCGAGGCTCTTTTGGGTTTTGTTTGTTATCAAAATACCAATAAGCAGCTACACCCGCCAGCAATAAAAATAAAATCCATAATTTGGATTTATTATTACTTTTTTTTTCTTTGGGATAGTAGTCAATTCCATCTATCATTATTGTGTACGCTTAGTTTTATCTACTACTCGCCCTGCCAATTGACCACAAGCTGCATCTACATCTTCACCACGGGTTTTTCGAGTCATTGTGCGGATACCATTCTTAAATAAAACATCCTGAAAGGCTTCAATTGTAGCTGTTTTTGAAGTTTTATACTGACTTTCTGGAAAAGGGTTGAATGGAATTAAATTAACCTTAGCAGAAACACCTTTTAATAATTTTGCCAATTGCTTGGCTTGACGAATACTGTCATTCACCCCATCCAGCATGACATATTCAAATAAAATATGTCGCTCTTGGGTGCCGGCAGTCAGGTAGTTTTGACAAGCGGCCATTAGCACATCAATCGGGTATTTTTGGTTAATAGGCACTAATTCGTCGCGCAACACATCATCGGGTGCGTGCAGGGAAATAGCCAAGCTCACAGGCGTTGTGTCTGCCATACGTAATAAAGCAGGCACAACACCTGAAGTTGAAATCGTTACTTTGCGTCGTGATAATCCAAAAGCCCAATCATCCAAAAGCAAATCACAGGCGTCGTAAACTGCTTTTTCATTTAACAAGGGCTCGCCCATCCCCATAAACACAACGTTGGAAATACGCTTACCTTTGTCATTTAAGTATTGCTGGGCAACCATTACTTGGCCGATAATTTCAGCCGTTGACAAGTTTCGATTAAAGCCTTGTGCGCCGGTTGAGCAAAAAGTACAAGCCAAAGAACAACCCACTTGTGACGAAATACAAAGCGTACCTCGATCTTTTTCAGGGATATAAACCGTTTCAATATGGTTATTTTGACCCAAGTCAATCACCCACTTAACCACACCGTCTAATGAAAAGTTTTGCTTAGCAATCGTAGGTAGCTCCAAAGTCGCTGCTTCGTTTAATTTCTCCCTAAGGCCTTTGCTCAAATTTAACATCTGATTAAAGTCTAACTGGTTCTTATGGTAAACCCACTGCATAAATTGCTTAGTTCGATAGGGTTTTTCACCTAATTCAGCAAAGAAATTATTCAAATCTGATTGTGTTAGATTAAATAGATTTTGTTTGTTTATCATGTGTAGAAAATAAATACGCACAGATCATGCTGTGCGTATTTGTGCTTAAAAAAAGTTGATTATGGCCTTTTACCTTGTGCGTGGACAAACACCGTCTTTACCAAAGAAATACTCAATCTCAATTGCTGCATTCTCTAAAGAATCAGAACCATGCACGGCATTTTCATCTAAAGAATTAGCAAAGTCTGCACGAATCGTATCTGGGGCAGCCTCTTGTGGATTTGTTGCGCCCATAATTTCACGGTGTTTAGCGACTACATTATCGCCCTCTAATACCTGTACCATCACTGGCCCAGAGGTCATAAATTCCACTAATTCACCGTAAAAAGGTCTGTCCTTATGTACTGCATAAAAACCACCAGCAAGATCATCGTCTAAATGTAGCATTTTAGCGGCTACAATTTTAAAACCCGCCTGCTCAAAACGAGAATAAATTTGACCAATAACATTTTTTGCAACTGCGTCTGGCTTAATGATTGATAAAGTGCGCTCCATTAGGGTGTCCACTAAATAAGTAAATCAGTCATTTTAACTTAATTCGAGTCTTATTTCAGGCATAAAAAAAGCACCCTAAGGTGCTTTTAAAATAAACGGTTAAATAATTAACCGTTTACTGCGTCTTTAAGTGCTTTACCTGCTTTAAAAGCTGCCACTTTAGATGCTTTAATTTGAATAGCTGCACCCGTTTGTGGGTTACGACCTGTGCGTGCTGCACGATCTCTAACAACAAAAGAGCCAAAGCCCGTTAACTGTACACCGTCACCACTAGACATAGCACCAGTAATTGCATCTGTTGTTGCATTTAATGCACGACCTGCGTCTGCTTTAGAAAGGTTTGCTGCTGATGCGATTGCATCGATTAATTCTGATTTGTTCATTTTCTCTCCTCGAAAAATTTATAAAAAAATACTAAATGCTAAAGGCTCACTCTACACAAGGAGGTGTCAATGAAAAACTAACGATCATTTGTTGCTAACCTCCAACATTTAGCTCGGTCAATTATAAGGAAATATTTGAGCAATATCAATAAATTGCAAAAAAAAACTTACTTTATTTGTTGTTTTCTTTTAAGGCTCTTTGTTTGTCTCTTTGCCAGTCTTTTGCTTTGATATCTTGGCGCTTGTCGTGGGCTTTTTTTCCTTTAGCTACGCCGATTTCAAGCTTAACTCTGCCTCTTACCCAATACAATTTAAGTGGTACAACAGTCGCACCTTTTTGGTTTACTTTGTCTTTAATTCGATTAATTTCTAAACGATTTAACAGTAATTTTCTCGTGCGAGTTGGATCAGGATTAACATGAGTCGATGCATTCTTCATTGGAGTGATGTGTGCGCCGAATAAAAACAACTCATTATTTTTTAAAATAACATAGCTTTCTTTAATATGTACTTTGTTATCACGCAGGCTTTTAACCTCCCACCCTTCTAAAGAGAGCCCTGCTTCGAGGCTTTGTTCGATAAAATAGTCGTGTCGTGCTTTTTTATTGACGACGATCGTATTTGAACTTGATTTAGATTTTTTGGATTTCTTAGCCATAATAGTTATTAACTGATATTACCCATGCATCATATTTCTAAAAGTGCAATCGTACCTTACTCTTGTGAACAAATGTACCAACTGGTTAATCAGGTTAATGACTATCCTGAGTTTCTTAATTGGTGCTCATCTGCTTGTATTTTAAATCAAACTGATGACGAGATTACCGCTTCGGTGAGTATTAAAAAAAGCGCTTTTAATCAGACCTTTACCACGGTTAACACACTAACGATCAATCAACGTATTGACATGCAGCTCAAAGATGGGCCTTTTAGTCACCTAAGTGGTGCTTGGATATTTATCGCGTTAAGCGACAATGCTTGCAAAGTCGAGCTTAAATTAGAATTTAGCTTCTCTTCTAAAATTGTTGATATGGCTATTTCCCCTATTTTTACTTCAATCGCTAATTCTCAACTAGATGCCTTTATTTCTAGAGCTAAGGCTGTTTATTAATGCTCTACGCTTTTAACAAGCCTTTTGGTGTATTGTGCCAATTTAGTGGCGAGGGAGATACGCTAGCCAATTATATTGATATTAAAAATATTTACCCTGCTGGTCGATTAGATAAAGATTCTGAAGGACTACTACTATTAACAGATGATGGAAAATTACAACACAAGATCTCCCATCCAAAATTTGACAAAGAGAAAACTTATATTGTCCAAGTGGATGGTCAAATAACCACAGAAGCCATTAGTCAACTGAGTAATGGTGTGATACTTAAAGACGGCCTAACCAAACCAGCTAAAGCCAAAATTATCGACAGTCCTAATTGGGTTTGGGGTAGAAATCCGCCAATACGAACAAGAAAGGACATTCCCACCTCTTGGATCGAGCTAAAAATTACCGAAGGTAAAAATAGACAAGTTCGTCGTATGACGGCACAAGTTGGCTTTCCCACGCTTAGATTGATCCGCACTCAAATTGGTGATTGGAAGCTTGATGATATTAAAGCTGGAAAATATGAACGCCTTTAAACTGGCATTCAATGCGTTAATGTGCGCCAAAACCATTGATAAAATCAACTTGGTCGACCAAATTCACACCTTAAAAAATCAATCCAAGCTTGATTACCAAGCCGAACACCCTATTACCTCTGTCAAAACACCTGGTAGGCCGAAAAAACCTGATTTGGTTAGGTTTCAGTCTATCCCTAAAAGAGATAAATCTGATATTGGTTTTATTAAAACCATTCATGCCATTTGTCATATTGAATTTAATGCCATTAATTTAGCGCTGGATGCAGTTTATCGATTTAGAAATATGCCTAATGCTTTCTATCAAGATTGGATTCAGGTGGCTTTTGAAGAGTCACAACATTTTCAATTACTTAATAACTACCTTATTGAGCTAGGCTATCAGTATGGCGACTTCGATGCGCATAATGGTTTGTGGAAAATGACCCATGAAACCGATTACGACGTACTTGCTAGAATGGCGCTAGTGCCTCGAGTATTAGAAGCCAGGGGCTTAGATGCCACACCTAAGATTCAAAGGCGTTTTAAAAATTCTAAATTTGAAAAAATGGTGGATATTTTACAAGTGATTTTTAACGATGAAATTGGCCATGTGAAAATCGGCAATACTTGGTTTCACAAGCTTTGCCAACAGCGAAATTTAGACCCGATTCAAACCTTTGATCAATTGGTACAAAAACACATTGGCGAGTCGCTACGTGGCCCGTTTAACATTGAAGCCAGGAAATTAGCCGATTTCTCAAAGCAGGAAATCAACTACTTGCAAGCGCTATAACTTTACTTTAGGCCACTTAACCAAGTATCAATCGTATCAGTTAAGGCTTGCGCAGAGTCACCTTCTTTATAGTAATGGTCAGCCCCTTTGATAATTTTTTGTGCGTTTTGAGCGTTTCCAGAAACACCCATCAACGCTTTTCTAGACTCTGACAAGCGAACCACACCTGGGAAATCTTTTTCACCATACACGTCCAATACCGGCTTAAGCATAATGTCTAATGGGAAGCGTTTAATGACTTTTTGCTTGTAATCTGTTGCACCCATACCAATACCAACATAAGCATCAACTTTGGCATCGCCATACTTGTCAAAATAACTCATTGACATATGAGCACCACAACCATGACTTGCTAGCACAATATTATCTATACCGCGTTGATGATAAAATTCTATTGCAGCGTCAATACGCTCGTGCGCATAAGGGAAAATTGGCACATAGTCATAATAGGTTGCATCCTTATCTAAGACTGGCATTTGCACCGAAATCGTATGCCAGCCTTTTTCTGCCAAACCTACTCTAAGTGGCTTGATAGTGCTATTCCAATTAGCATGATAACCACGAGAATGCAGGATAATAACACCGCCTTTAGGGGTGTCAGCATCTGGCTCCATGTAAATACTAAACACCTCTTTATCACCAGAAATCGGTAAATATTCAACATCGCCGTCCATTACCGCATCTTCGATCTCACTAATCATGCGCTCTTCTCTAGCGTAGTCTGGTTTATCATTGGTGAATTGATTAAAGGTCCTTTGTAAGGCAGAAGGATCAAAGTCGCCAATTTTTGACAAACTTGGAAATTTAGGAAAATCACTTAGACTAAATAAAGCAAAACTTGCTTGTGATAGTAATAAAGTTAAGGTTAATAATATTTTATTCAACATATTGCTCTCTCAATTTATCCAACGCCATTTTAGCGTCAGGATGTTTATTATTGCTTGCTCGGTTAAACCAATAGTAAGCTTGTTTAATGTCGTTTTGATCTAAAAATAAAGAAGCTAAATTAAATTGCGCATATTCATCTTCTTGCTTAGCAGCCATTAACCACCAGTCATACGCCTTTTGCGTATCCTTCTCAACACCTATGCCTTCGTAATAAAACATAGCCAGCTCACTTTGTGCGTAAGGCAAACCTTGTTTAGCAGCTTTTTCAAACCAAATGAATGCTGTTTTTTCATCCTTGGGTGCGCCAAGTGCATGTAAATAACTTAAGCCAATATTATTTTGAGCAGCTGCATGCCCTGCGTCTGCAGACTTTAACATCCATTTAAAGGCGTCAGTATTACGCCCTCGTTGGGAGTAATCATAACCAATTTTATACCAAGTATTGGCTTTATCATCAGCGACAACACCTAAATTTAAGGCAAAAAAAAGGGACGCTATTAACGCCCCTCTTTTCAAACTAACGGTCAACAACTATTTAGTTGTTAAGCCCAACAATTTCCAATCATTCATACCACCGCGGTAGTATTTGATCTTGCTTTGTGGGTAACCCATCGTCAACAATGCTCTAATTGAAGCTGGAGACTGACCACACCATGCGCCATTACAGAACAAGTATAAAGTCTTAGCGTTGTCATAATTTAATACGCCGTCCATATCTTTAACACCAAACGTGTCTGTTAAGATATCTACAACTGCCATAGGGTCTTTGGCTAACGCCTTAGAATTAAGCTTTGTAAATGGAACGTTTACTGAGTGTGGGATTGTGCCTTTCTTAACCCAACCTGGTGTACGCGCATCAACAACCAATACTGAAGTGTCGCCACCAGCAGAATCACGTGCTGCATGAATTACGTCTAGTTCAGTTACTGTTTCAACTGCCGCTGGTGCAAATGGTTCAGTTGGCTGAATACAGAATGGTGGACAAGGACGTGAAGTCTTTGCAAATGCCGGATCAACTAAGTTGCCGTTATCTGCATTACGAGAAATACCCGCAACGTCCAACACACCTTTAACGATACCAACTGGTTTTCCAGCCTTCTTTACTGCAGAAGAACCGTTATTCCAGTTATGGTCCGCACCTAAATAGTCGGCTTGAGCGCCTAAAGCAAATGTCGAAGCAATTGCCACTACTAATAATTTAGTTTTCATAATAATCTCCTAAAGTTAAAAAAGGTGCTTAAAGTAAGCACCTTTTTAAATCAATTATTTAGTTGTTAAACCTAAAGATTTCCAAGCGTTCATACCACCACGGTAGTACTTAATCTTGTTTTCAGGGTAACCCATCGTCAACAATGCTCTAATTGAAGCTGGAGACTGACCACACCATGAACCATTACAGAACAAGTATAAAGTCTTAGCACCGTCGTAATCTAATACGCCGTCCATATCTTTAACACCAAACGTGCCTGTTAAGATATCTACAACTGCCATAGGGTCTTTGGCTAACGCCTTAGAATTAAGCTTTGTAAATGGAACGTTTACTGCGTGTGGGATTGTACCTTTCTTAACCCAACCTGGTGTACGTGCATCAACTACTAAAATTGAAGCATCACCACCAGAAGAATCACGTGCTGCATGAATTACGTCTAGTTCAGTTACTGTGTCAACTGCTGCAGGCGCGAACGGTGCTGTTGGTTGAATACAGAATGGTGGACAAGGACGTGATGTCTTTGCAAACGCTGGATCAATTAAGTTAGCGTTATCTTGGTTACGTGAAATACCTGCAACGTCCATAACACCTTTAACGATACCAACTGGCTTAGCTGTTACAGCCGTTGATGCTAATAATGCTACTGACGCAGCACTTACTACTAATGTTTGAAGTTTCATACTTCTCTCCTCTTTTTTTATATAAAAAATAACTCATTATTGAGTTGTTATTGTTAGCCCCTCTAGTAGACGAAGACTAAAAATTCTGTTGTTAATTAATCGCAGCTCGGCTCTTCTTCCAAGTTATGATTAGCGAAGAAGTCCATTACACACTCTTCTTTTTCGTCGTCTTCTTTACCGTCACAAAAATCTTGTGCACCGTCACGAACTAAAACCTTTTGCGCCTCTGTTGCGCCTGCACCTAGTGCCGGAACAGTATCACCGTCCAGATGTGCAAATGATGTTGCACTTAATAAAAATCCAAATAATATTGCTAGTTTTTTCACTTCCTCTCCTTTTGTTTTTTATGAGCTAAAAATTACCTTTATACCATGTATATCAAGGATTACAAGTTTTTTTTGGTATATCTACTAATTATGATGTACTAATGTTATTTTTATTAAAATAGAAATTACTTATTTTTTTAAACTGTTTTTCATAATTTTATCCATTGCATGATTGGCAAGAAAGTCCGCCATTTCATTGCCTTCATCACCACTATGGCCTTTAACCCAATGCCAGTGCACATTGTGCTTAGTGTTGACCTCGTCAAGCTTTTGCCATAGGTCAACATTCTTCACTGGTTTTTTGTTAGCAGTCTTCCAGCCCCTTAATTTCCAGCCCTTGATCCACTCGTTAATACCTCTCATGACATATTTAGAATCGGTATATAAATCTATATCGATCGTGCTTGACTTAATAGCCTCTAATGCTTTGATGGCTGCGGTGAGTTCCATGCGATTATTGGTGGTGTCTTTCTCACTGCCTTTGAGCTTTTTGTCGTGATCACCATAGCGAAGCCATACACCCCAGCCACCAATACCAGGGTTGCCTCGACAACCACCATCAGTGTAAATAATAATTTTATCCATTGCTATCCACGTTGGTTTGTAGCCAATATTCTAATAATGCCAAATGCCAAAGTCTCGATCCGTTAAGTGCGGTCATATATTGCTCAGGCTGATTAATCAGCTTTTGCACAAAAGCTTGATTATAAACACCACGATTAATGCACTGAGTTGAATTTAAAATATCACTCATAAATTCTAAAAATTCACCACGTACATATTTTAAAGCCGGCATTGGAAAATAGCCTTTTTTGCGATCAATCACACTGTCGGGTAATAAGCCACGGGAAACCTGCTTAAGTGGGTATTTACCCTCTTCACTCATCTTTAAACTCGGTGAAATACTGAGTGCATGCTCTACCAGTTGATAATCCATAAATGGTACTCGCGCCTCCAAACCCCAGGCCATGGTCATGTTGTCCACTCGTTTAACTGGGTCATCTACTACCAATCGGGTGATGTCGGTGCGAAAAACTTTATCCATAAACTCATCAGCATTAGTTTTAGCGAACTCTTTGTTTAGCCAAGCCTCAGTATGATTGCCACTGTGATACTGATGATTAACAGTTTGCAAATACTCTTCATAAGGTCGATCCACATAATGTTTTGTAAAGCGCTCTACCTCAGTACCTGATTCAGCTTGCATACGTGGGTACCAAAAATACCCTGCAAATGCCTCATCAGCACCCTGACCTGATAACACCACTTTAATATGTTTAGACACTTGCTCAGAGAGTAAATAAAAGGCTACCGCATCTTGCCCCACCATTGGCTCTGCCATATTAGCCACCGCCTCACCTAAGCGCGGCAAGACTTGTGAGTTACTAACGACGTATTTTTCATGTGTGGTGTTAAATTGCTTAACAATTTGATCAGAATACTCAAACTCAGATCCTGCTTCATCATCAATGTCTTCAAACCCAATTGAAAAAGTACGGATATCTTGATGCCCTGCTTCATGCAGCAAACCCACCAATAGTGAAGAATCCAAGCCACCGGATAACAATACGCCAATCGGCACGTCTGAGGCATTCATTCTTTTAAGTACGGCTTTGGTTAATAGCTCGTGTGTGCGTTCAATATGCTCGGCATCACTTAGATTAGATCTTTGTGCTTTGGGTTGCCAATAAGTTTTTTCTACCACTTTACCCTTGGTGTCAATCGTCAAGGTAGTGGCCGGTTTGATTTTATTCACGCCATTTAAAATAGTATTGGGCGCAGGTACCACGCCATGCAAAGACAACTGTTGTTGTAATGCTACCGAATTAATACTACTATCAACACCAGCAGTTACCAAAGCTTGAGTGTTGGAGGCAAAACTAAAGGCTTGGTCAGTCAAACTAAAATACAAAGGCTTAATACCCATACGGTCACGCGCAACAAACAACTGATTGGTTTTTTGATTCCAAATACAAAAAGCAAACATACCATCTAAATGAGTAACGCAATCCTCACCCCAAAAATGGTAAGCCTTAATAATGACTTCTGTATCTGAATGCGAAAAAAAACTATAACCTTGTTTGATTAGATCTTGGCGCAGAGATTGGTAATTGTAAATCGTACCATTAAAAACCAACACCAAATCCAGTATCTCGTCTGTCATCGGCTGTGACGCGTAATTAGACAAATCAATAATACTAAGGCGCTGATGACCAAAGCCAATCTTACCCTCTGCCCATTGCCCAGAAGCATCCGGACCACGACGAGCGATCTTAGACATCATTGTGCTTAATGCACTAGACTGAACTGGCTGATTATCAAATCTTAGCTGACCACAAATACCACACATATCAAAGTTACAGAGAATGTAAAATAAGCCTATTTTAGCAAGTAATAATTAGGACTTTGGCGTAATGGCACAAACACTCTACGATAAATTAATGGCCGAACACGTGGTACGCGAAGAAGCAACGACTTCACTTATCTATATTGACAGGCAGCTCATTCATGAAGTCACTTCGCCTCAGGCCTTTGAAGGTTTAGAGATAGCCGGTAGAAAACCTTGGCGTCTTGATGCCAACTTGGCTGTGCCTGACCATAATGTACCGACAACTGAGCGCTCTGCTGGCGTTAGCAGTATTAAAGATCCGATTTCAAAACTACAAATCGAGACTTTAGATAAAAACTGCTCAGACTTTGGTATCAATGAAATTACCATGAACGATATTCGTCAAGGCATTGTGCATGTAGTTGGACCTGAGCAAGGTGCCACCTTACCAGGCATGAGCATTGTTTGTGGCGACTCACACACTTCTACTCACGGCGCACTCGGTGCATTAGCTTTTGGTATTGGTACTAGTGAAGTCGAACATGTATTAGCCACGGGTTGCTTATGGCAATCTAAATCTAAAAATTTAAAGATTGAAGTTAATGGCAAGCTAAATAAGTTTGTTAGCGCTAAAGATGTAGCGCTGTATATTATTGGTCAAATCGGCACCGCAGGTGGTACGGGTTTTGCGATTGAGTTTGCTGGCACAACCATTCAAGAGTTAAGTGTTGAAGGTCGTATGACACTTTGCAACATGGCAATTGAAGCTGGCGCACGCGTCGGCATGGTGGCTGTTGATGACAAAACCCTAGACTATGTTAAAGGCCGCCCAATGGCGCCAACGGGTGACGAGTGGAATAAGGCTGTTGAGTATTGGAACACCCTTCATTCTGACGAAGGCGCTCACTTTGATCAAGTTATTAGTATCAATGCAGATGACATCAAACCACAAGTAACTTGGGGTACATCCCCAGAAATGGTGATTGGTGTTGATGGTAATGTGCCTGATCCAGATAAAGAAACCGATCCAGTCAAAGCAGAGAGCATTCGTAATGCACTTAACTATATTCACCTAAAAGCCAACACACCAATCAATACAGTAAACATTGATAAAGTCTTTATTGGCTCTTGCACTAATTCTCGCATTGAAGATTTGCGCGTAGCAGCCATCGTTGCCAAAGGCAAGCATATTGCTGACAATATCAAATTGGCTTTAGTTGTACCTGGCTCAGGTTTGATTAAAAAGCAAGCGGAAGACGAAGGTTTAGACAAGATATTTACCGACGCAGGGTTTGAGTGGCGTGAGGCAGGCTGTTCAATGTGCTTGGCCATGAATGCTGACAAACTCGAAGTTGGCGAGCGTTGTGCATCCACTTCTAATCGTAACTTCGAGGGTCGACAAGGTCAGGGGTCATTTACCCATTTGGTTAGCCCTGCCATTGCTGCATCAAGCGCCATTGCTGGTCATTTTTCGGAGGTGAAATAATGGAAAAATTTACCACTATAACATCTATCGCTGCACCGCTTGATCGCGCCAATATTGATACTGATGCCATTATTCCAAAGCAGTTTTTAAAATCAATTAAACGCTCTGGCTTTGGCCCAAATTTATTTGACGAATGGCGCTATCTTGATCACGGTGAAGTAGGCATGGACAACACCAAACGTCCACTTAACACAGATTTTGTTTTAAACAAAGCCCAGTATCAAGGTGCAAAAATCTTACTAGCGCGTGAAAACTTTGGCTGTGGTTCTAGCCGTGAACATGCGCCTTGGGCATTAGAAGATTATGGCTTTAAAGTCATTATTGCACCAAGTTTTGCCGATATCTTTTATAACAACTGTTTTAAAAATGGCATCCTACCCATTGTGCAAGACAACAGCATAATGGATAAGTTATTTACTTTTGAAGGTGAAATCACCATCGATCTTGAATCACAAAGTGTTCATGCCAATGATGAGAGTTATGCTTTTGAAGTAGATACAGAACGCAAACGTCGTTTAATCAATGGCTTGGATGATATTGGATTAACCTTACAATATGCAGATGATATAAAATCATTCGAAACAACTTATTTTAAAAAATATCCTTGGCTAAACTAACAACATGATTGGACGACTCAGCGGAAAAATTTTAGAAAAAAACCCACCTGAAATAGTACTTGAGGTTGGTGGTATTGGCTATGAAATCCTATGCCCTATGTCGACCTTCTACGAAATGGGTGCTGGTACTGACCTAATGCTGCACACACATCTTCAAGTTAAAGAAGATGCGCACACGTTGTATGGCTTTATCTCTAAAGATGAAAAAACCTTATTTAGAGAATTAATCCGCGTTAATGGTATTGGACCCAAAGTAGCACTTGCCATTCTTTCACATTTAAACATCGCTTCGTTGATGAATGCAGTCGCCATGGAAGATGATGTACTACTAGCAAAAACCCCAGGCATTGGCAAGAAAACCGCCCAAAAACTCATTGTAGAGCTTAAAGATCGCCTAGAAAAAATAGAGCTCAGCAATACAAAGTATCAAAAAATTACAGCAAGCAATACCAATCCAAACACTCAAAAAGCATCAAGTGCACTACAAGCGCTCGGTTTTAAAGTAAAAGAGGCTGATAGAATGCTAAACGCTATTAATGATGACACATTAACAACCGAAGAATTAATTCGTCTAGCTTTACAAAACAAGTAAGCCCTCACAAAATTTAAGCTTGCTATAATCAAGCTATGTTTAGAATATTCATGGCTTTGATTTTTCTACCCATCTTGGCATGGGCACATCCTGCAATGGAATTAGAACAGATCTACCTCGATAAAGATAAAGACTACACACCCAGAACTCAGCATCTTGATAAACAAGGTCGCGCTAAATTTGTCAATCATTTAATCTTAGAGTCTTCACCTTACTTATTACAGCATGCGCATAACCCAGTCAATTGGTATCCATTTTCAGATGAGGCCTTTGATAAAGCCAAAGCAGAAAATAAGCCAATTTTTATTTCCATTGGTTATGCCACTTGCCATTGGTGTCACGTCATGGAAGAAGAAAGCTTTGACGATGTCGAAGTGGCAAAATTCCTCAATAAACATTTTATTTCCATTAAGGTTGACCGTGAAATTCGCCCTGATGTGGATGCAACTTATATGAACGTGTCTCAATTGATTAATGGCTCAGGCGGTTGGCCACTTAATGCGGTGATATTGCCAGATGGTAAGGCGTTTTTTGCAGGCACTTATTTCCCTAAACCTAAATTATTAGACATACTTTCACAAATACAAACGCTTTGGAAAAATGAAAAAGACAGCGTTATTAATCAAGCTAATCAGATTGACAATATCTTAAATAAAGTCGAAACTAAAGCGCAGGGTGATATTGATAAATCTATTATCCCTAAAGCGATTCAAGCCTTACTGAGTAACTTCGATGAAATGGAAGGTGGTTTTGGAGAAGCGCCAAAATTCCCACATGAGTCTATGTTATTGTTGCTGATAGACGAGCAAAATCGCAACCCAAATGACGAGCAACTCAACGCTATCACCACAACGCTTGATATTATGGCTAGTGGTGGTTTCTACGATACAGTAGGCGGTGGTTTTCATCGTTACTCTACAGACAACACTTGGCTAATACCACATTTTGAAAAAATGCTTTATAACCAAGCACAACTATCATTAGTCTATACCCGCGCTTATCAACTCACACATAAGCCACTTTATAGACGTATTGCACAACAAACATTGGATTATGTCTTAAAAGAAATGCAAGATAAAAATAATGGCTTTTTCTCAGCAACTGATGCGGACTCTGAGGGCGAAGAAGGCACTTTCTTTGTTTGGTCAATAGATGAGATAAAAAGGGTTCTGAATAATGATGAATTTAAGCACTTTAATCAGTGGTTTGACTTATCATCACACACTGATTTTGAAGGCAATCATGTTATTCGTTTTAAGGATATTAATGACGTTAATGTAGATGACTATAAACAAATTGATGGGTTACTTGCTAAATTATATAACGTCAGAATTAAAAGAGAGCCCCCACTCACCGACAATAAAGTGTTACTTTCTTGGAATGCACTGATGGTTCCTAGCTTAATTGAAGCAGGAAAGGTTTTTAATGAAGAGAAATACACAACTGCGGGTTTAGCTTTAGCAAGTCGCTTAGAATCATTCAATAAATACAATCAACTTTATCGGGTATCCATTAACAATAAGCTTGAGACAAACGCGCTATTCGAAGACTACGCTTATTTGGCTAATGCTTATCTGTCCGTATTCGATCAAAACAATGAAAAAAAATGGTTAAACAGAGCGGTCCAATTAGTTAATACCATGAATGAGAAGTTTTGGGATAAAGAGCGGTTTGGTTACAATATGACCAACGATAACAAATACTTAAATACTCGCTACAAAGAATCTTATGATGGTGCTATTCCATCTGCTAACGGCATAGCTTACCAAATATTGGTTAAACTAAACAACCGAACAACCGAGCCATCATTCATTCAACAAGCTGAACAATTATTGAGTGCTTTTTCAGCTGATATTAACCAAGACCCTTATTCTTATAGCTCGTTTATTTTAGGCTTTAATAATGCTATTTTTACTGAGGCAGCCAATGTTCAATATGCTTATCAAGGTCGTATTCGTGTGCACACACAAACACTCGATAATGATGAATTACTCGTCAACATAAGTCTTAATCCACTTTGGCATATCAACTCTAACCAGCCAATACAAGATTCATTAATTGCTACTAAAATAACCAATCTAGATACTCAAAATTGGACGCTTGAAGACTCAACCTATCCACAAGGTGAGCTGGCTAAATTGGGTTTTTCCAAAGACCAAATTTCAATTTATAAAGATCAAGCAAAAATTGGACTCAAACTAAAACAACACTCAAAAACCTACATAACACCAACACTCTTATTGACTTTACAGGCTTGCAGTAACAAGGTGTGTCTACCGCCCACCACAATAACTTTAAAACCTTAAGTAGTCTTGCCTAAACGTTTTACCCATCCAACAAAATCATGGTTAATCAAATATAAACAAGGTAGTAATACCAACGTCATTACCGTACCAAACAATAAGCCATAACCCAATGAGAGTGCCATCGGTTGTAAGATATAGTCAGTGCCACCAATACCATAAGCCAGTGGTATCACCCCTGCCAAAGTCGTGAGTGTTGTTAGTACGACAGCACGCAAACGATCCTTCGCACCTTTGATGATAAACCCATGCGCTGAAGCGGTTGCATCTGTCACTTTTTCTTTTAAATAATTAAGGTGTGAGACCAATACTAGCGAGTCATTTACAATCACACCAACCAACGCCAACGTGCCTAAAATCGCAAAGAAGCTCAGTGTTTCACCATGTAAGAAAAATGCCCAAATCACACCAATCACCGAAAAAGGAATGGCGCTAAGCACTAATAGTGGTTGCGTGTAAGAATTAAACAATAAGACCAACAACAAGAAAATACCAAAAATCGCCATCACAAATGCTCGCTTAAAGCTGTCCATTGATTTCGTAGTTTCTTTAGCGCCGCCTTCGCCAATCACACGAATATTGGGGAAATTATTACCCAAATCTAAACGCTCTAAAGCCTCATCCATCACACTGCCTACCGTGGTAATTTCGTCATCAACACTGCCACTAACTAAGGTGGATCGCTGCCCGTTAAAGTGATTGAAATCTGGCTCGCCTTCGATTTGCCTAATGATGGAGAATTGCGAAATTGGTATTAAATGACCTTTTTTATTATTCACTTTTAAAGACTGAATAAAGTCTTGTGAGTGCTGTCCATCGCCAAAATATATCCTAAAATTCACATCATTTTGACCGTCACGCATGTCAGTTACATCGATGCCGGTAAAGGCTGTCTTGAGGTATTGATTAACCACTGGGAAGTCGATTTCTAATCGGGCCATTTTTTCAAAATCAAGCACCACTTCAATACGCGCTTTACCCGGTTCATCATCACGATTAACATTATCCAAGCCATCAATCGATGACAAAATTTGCTCCAACTGATTGGCGGCGGATTGACGCTGGATGTTGTCACTGCCCACCAAGTTGATCTCAACATCTTCGCCTTGTGGCGGACCAGGCCGTCTAATAGAAAATTTGAGTTTTTCTGCCAATGTAATTTCACCCGCTCTGGATTTAAGCTGTTTAAGTAAGACTTTAGAGGTTTGTGATCTTTCACTTGATGGGGATAATTCAATGGTAAATCTGGCCACGTGAGTAAAGTATTTGCCTACATTAGAGGTCACTGACTCTAGGTCTTCGCCCACCACTTCAGTGATTAGTGTTTCTATTTGCTCGCTAACTGACTCTGTGTGTTCGAGTGAACTGCCTGCTGGCATTTGTAATCTGGCACTAATAGTATCGACACCTATCGCGGGAAACAAAACAAACTTCATGTTGGTTTTAGCAAAATACAAAGATGCCGCTAATAACAGTGCAAAGGTTATAACCACTACATAGCGCCATTTGAGTACGGCGCTTAAAAATCCTTCAAACCAAACCCCTACCGTATCAAACCAGTGGCTACTTTTAATCTTTTCATGCGAACTTGCTAAGTGTGCCGGCAATGCAATAGACACCTCTAGAAATGACAATACCAAGGCAAAAATCACCACGATTGGAATCACATAGATAAACTTACCCATGGTGCCATCCATTAGGAACATCGATGAAAATGCCAAAATAGTAGTGAGGATAGTAGTGATTACCGGCATAATCACATGTTTAAAGCCACGCTTTGCGGACTCAAATCGGTCTTCGCCTTGTTGTTTGTGATGGTGAATACTCTCTGCCACAATGATAGAGTCATCTACCACAATACCCAACACCAAGATCATTGCTGCCAGTGAAACCAAGTTAATGGTTTCTCCACTTGCGCTGAGTAGCGCCACTGTACCGAGCAAGCTCACTGGTAAACTCACTGCCACCCAAAAAGCAGTTTTGAATGACAAAAAAGCACCCAATACAATTAGCACCAACAACAAACCCATCATGCCATTATTGGTAACAATTTTTAGACGATTACGTACGTATTTAGATAAATCTGTCGAATAAAAAATTTGCAACTGATTGCCATACTTGGCATTAAGACTGGTGATTTTTTCCTTGACCAAGTCAACCGTGGTGATGACATCAGCCTGCTCTTGTTTTCGCACTCGCAAAATAAAGCCTTTTTTACCATTCACACGAATGATAGATTTTTCCTCAACATTGCCACTCTCAATCTTTGCAATGTCTTTTAAACGTACAACTGGCCCCTGGAAGGTTGACTTAACAATGACATCACCAACCGATTCAGCTTGGTCAAATTTGGCCAACACTACAATAATTTTTTCATCAGTTCTACTGTGATTTTGGCCAACGGTGTAGCGTGTATTTCGTTTGGCAATAGCATCTATAATTTGAGGCAAGGAAAGTTTGTGCTGATAGAGTTTTTCAGGGTTGATTCTGATTTTTATTTCCCGATCCAAATAACCATCTTTAGCCACTTCAGAAACACCATCAACTAACTCCAGAGTATCGGCGATATTGTCGGTAATTTTTCTTAACTCAGCGTAAGACAAACCCTCAGCGCCAATGCTTATTTTAATAATGCTTTTTCTAGAGGTTTTTTGGTCACGTACACTAGGCAAACTAACCACCTCAGCTGGCAAAGACTTAATTCGATTCACTGCATTTCTAATGTCTTGTTTGAGTGTATCGATATCACTTACGTCTTGAGATAACGTTACGGTAATGCTTGAACGCCCTTCTCGAGAAACCGAAACAAACTTATCGATACCAGAAATACTACTGAGCTCGTCTTCAATAAGGTTGGTTACGTTTTGCTCTACATCCTCAGGTGAGGCGCCAGGATAGGCCGTTGAGATAGACATAACCTCAAAATCAACCGATGGAAACTGGTCTCTTTGAATACCACTAAGCGCCAATAGCCCTACCGCGATTACACTTACGGTAAAGACTAATGCTAGTTTTTTTTGTTTAACAAAGAAATCAAGAATACTATCCATAATGGATTAGTATACCAACAGTGGTGCGTTTTGTTTTCTAGTCGACTTTTTTATTGCGTGTTCTTTTACGCTCAGTTTCGCCTAGAATACGCTTACGAATACGCGTGAAGTTTGGCGTGATTTCTACCAACTCATCATCATCAATAAACTCTAGGGCTTGCTCTAAATCTAGCTTAATTGCAGGCGTTAGCGATACCGCTTCATCTGTACCAGAGGCACGTACGTTAGTTAGCTGCTTACCCTTCATAACGTTAATCACCAAATCTTTGTCTCGTGCATGAATACCTACAACCATGCCTTCGTAAACATCCGTATTATGTTCAACAAAGAATTTTCCACTCTTTTGCAAGTTAAAAATCGCATAAGCAACTGCCTTGCCTTGGTTCATAGAAATTAGTGAACCATTAGAGCGCTGACCAATATCACCTGGCTTTTGTGGTTTATAAGCATCAAAAGTTGAGTTCATTAAGCCGGTACCTGTGGTTGCGGTTAAGAATTCAGTTCTGAAGCCGATCAAGCCACGTGCTGGAATGTTAAAGTCTAGTTTTACTCTGCCATTACCATCAGGTGTCATGTTGGTTAGTTCGGCTTTACGCTCGCCCAATTTTTCCATAACAGTGCCTTGATGTTGTGTTTCTACATCAACACTCAGATCTTCAAAGGGCTCACAAACTACACCATCAATCTCTTTTAAGATAACTTGCGGTCGACCCACAGCCAACTCAAAACCTTCACGACGCATGGTTTCAATCAGAATTGATAAATGTAATTCACCACGACCAGAAACAATAAATTCTGAAGGATCTTCTGTATTAGCTACACGTAGAGCAACGTTATAAATTAGCTCTTTGTCTAAGCGATCACGGATGTTTCTTGAAGTGATAAATTTACCATCTTGTCCTGCAAATGGAGAATCATTAACACGGAACGCCATCGATACGGTTGGTTCGTCTACGCTAAGTGGTGGTAAGGCTTCTGCATTGTCCACATCACAAATAGTGTCTGAAATAGAGATGCCTTCAATGCCTGTAATACAAGCAATGTTGCCCGCTTCAGCGCTATTTGTTGAGATTTTCTCTAAGCCCATAAAGCCCATCAAGTCAGCAATTTTTGCTTTGCGCTCAGTACCGTCAGCACCAACTACCATGACTTGTTGATTTTTCTTAATCGTGCCACGAGTAATACGGCCAATACCAATTGCGCCAATAAATGAAGAGTAATCCAATGCAGTAATTTGCATTTGCAACGGCGCCTCAATGTCTACTTCTGGTGCTGCTACTTTTTCAATAATGGTTTCAAACATCGGTGTCATATCACCTTCACGAACATCGTCTTCTAATGAAGCATAACCATTAATACTAGAAGCATAAATAATAGGGAAGTCTAGTTGCTCGTCAGTCGCACCAAGTTGATCAAACAAATCAAATACTTGGTCAATTACCCAGTCAGGGCGGGCTGCGTCTTTGTCAATTTTGTTAATTACTACGATTGGGTTTAAACCTTGATCGAACGCTTTTTTAGTAACAAAGCGTGTTTGTGGCATTGGGCCTTCTTGAGCATCTACCAATAAAAGCACTGAATCTACCATAGAGAGTACACGCTCTACTTCACCGCCAAAGTCAGCGTGTCCCGGGGTGTCAACAATATTAATATGATAATCATTCCACTTAATAGCTGTATTTTTTGAGCTAATGGTAATGCCACGCTCTTTTTCTAAATCGTTAGAGTCCATCATGCGATCAGTTGACTCAAAACGATCATCAAAGGTTTGAGACTGCTCAAGTAGCTTGTCAACCAAGGTAGTTTTTCCATGGTCAACGTGCGCAATAATAGCGATATTTCTAAGTTTGGTATTCATACGGATTAAGTGAATGCGAAAAAGGCACTATTATCCCGTAAAATAGCTATCAATATTAGAAATTATTGATATAACTATTCATGGGTAAAAAAAGCAGTTCTGGTCGTTGGATGAGTGAACATTTGAGTGATGAATATGTAAAAAAATCTCAAAAAGAGGGGTACCGCTCACGTGCTGTTTACAAACTCACTGAAGCGGTTGAGAAAGACAAATTCATCAAGCCAGGTTCTCGTGTGCTTGATTTAGGCGCTGCACCTGGTGGTTGGAGCCAAGTCGCTATTAAAATGGTGGGTAAATCAGGTCAAGTGATTGCCAGTGATATTCTTGATATTGAGCCCATCGATAATGTCGACTTTTTGTGTGGTGACTTTACACAAGATTCAGTTTACGAAGAATTACTAGCTTTAACTGCTGGCCATAAAATGGATGTTGTACTCTCAGATATGGCACCTAACATGAGTGGGCAACTTTCTGTTGATATTCCTAAGTCTATGTATTTGTGTGAATTAGCACTTGATATGGCGATTAAAACACTCACACCAAAGGGTTATTTCTTTATCAAAGTATTTCAAGGTGATGGGTTTGATGGGTTTGTTAAGACTTGTCGAGAGGCATTTGTTAAAGTCACCATTCGCAAACCCAAAGCATCAAGAGCGCGCTCTAAAGAAGTATATCTTTTAGCAAATACGCTAAAATAACTGTCTATGAAAAATTTTGAAGACATTCAAAACCTAGTCCATGACGATATTAAGAAGACTGATCAAGTATTAATTGATCATCTTAGCTCTGACGTGGCATTGATTAACCAAATGAGTGGTTATATTATCAACGCCGGTGGTAAACGATTACGCCCACTACTTTTGCTACTTTGCGCCCGTGCAACCAACTACCAAGGTGAACATCATCACTTAATGGCAGTGGTGATTGAGCTTATTCATACAGCTACCTTGTTGCACGATGATATTGTTGACGAGTCGAACACACGCCGAGGCAAGGAAACTGCCAATGAAGTTTGGGGTAATGCCGCCAGTGTTTTGGTGGGTGATTTTTTATACTCTCGTGCGTTCGAGATGATGGTTAAGCCTGATTCAATGCACATTATGAAACTTCTTTCTAAAGCCACTAATGAAATCGCCCAAGGCGAAGTCATGCAGTTGCTTAATTGCCAAAATTCTGAATTAACTGAAAAAGAATACTATCGAGTAATCGAGAGAAAAACCGCTGTACTGTTCCAAGCAGCAACACAAATCGGTGCTATTTTATCCAATGCCGACGAACAACAAGAACTAGCACTGCGTGACTACGGCTTGCATTTGGGCAATGCTTTTCAAATTATTGACGATGTGCTTGATTATGAGTCCGATTTCGAGACCATGGGCAAAGAAGTTGGTGACGATCTTGCCGAAGGCAAAACCACGTTGCCGATGATTTACGCACTTGAAAACACCTCTGGCGACAAACGCGACATACTTATCAACGCCATTGAGAATGCTGACAACAGTCAGATTGACCAAGTTGTTGATATATTGTCATCAGTCAATGCTTTTGACTACACACGACAAAAAGCGCAAGAGTCAGCTGATTTAGCCAAACAATCTTTATCTATACTTCAAAATTCAGACTATAAAGAAGCCATGATCTTGCTTTGTGACTTATCTTTAGCACGTAAATCCTAGTGTTGTCTGACGAGCTCAAAGCTCAAATTCGCCAATCATTTGAAGCCGCCAAAAACGGCATGCCAGATTTTAAAATTAGGCAAGCGCAAAATAAAATGATTGCCGAAGTCTCCAAAACCTTGTCAGGTGAATACTCTGATACCAATCCAATTTTGTGTGTTGAAGCGCCCACGGGTACCGGAAAAACCATGGCTTATTTACTTAGCGCTATACCCATTGCCAAAGCAAGAAAAAAGAAACTGATTGTCTCTAGTGCCAATGTTGCCCTACAAGAGCAACTGCTCAACAAGGACATTCCTGAAATAAAAAAATACTGCCACGTTGACTTTGAATACGCATTGGTCAAAGGCCGATCTCGCTATCTATGTGTGCGTAATTTAATCAATTTGGTTGAAGACAATACTAGTGAAAGTGAGTTGTTTGATAACGCTGCGTTATGGGATGCGCCACCTGGGAAATACCAACTTGATCAGCTTGGTGAGATGTTAGAGGGTTATTCAGCCAAAAAATGGAATGGCGAAATAGATGACTTAGACCAAACACCAGATGGATCTTTATGGTCAAAAATTGCTTGTAATCGCTTTACTTGTACGGCCAAAAATTGTGAATTTTATAACGATTGTGCTTTTTTTAAAGCAAGAAAAAAAATCACTAAAGCTGATGTCGTCGTCGCTAATCATGATTTGATTTTGGCAGATTTAAGTACCGGCAATACAATATTGCCAGATGTTGATGAATCTATCTATATCTTTGATGAGGCGCACCACCTTAACCATAAAGCTTTGTCGCATTTTTCACTCAGTACTGGTACTGAATTTATTAAAACCAGTGTCAGGCAAACCCAAGGTGCGGTTGATCAAGTGTGTAAATTAACACAGCAAGATGCTCTTGATATCCCAATTAAATCAATTGATGATTACTTAGATGACCTTATTCAGTTGTTGAAGAATCTCGAATTTGACGAAGACATCCATTTGTTTGACCAAGGTATTGTTGATGAATCAATACAAACCATTTGTCAAAACTTACGTACAACCATTAGTGGTGTTCACACGCAATTTAGCACTCTAAAAGAATCTTGGTCAGATTATCTTAAAATTAAAATGATCGACAAAACCATCGCCGACCCACTTAATAATGCTTTGGGTGAATGCGAACAACACTTGTCTTCTATTTTGTTGTTGCTTTCTTCTCTCTTGCAAGTAGATGAAGCTGGGCAAGCGCCGCATTCTCGCTGGGTTGAAAAAACCACGATGGCCAACAAGAAAACCAACTATATCCTTAGTAGTGCGCAAATCGATATTTCTAACAACTTAGATCAACTTATTTGGTCAAAAGTTGCCGGTGCAGTACTAACATCAGCCACCCTATCCTCACTCGGTAGTTTTAACCGACTCAATCAGCAGCTAGGATTGGTGAAAACAAAAAACCAATATCTACGCCTACCTTCACCCTTTAGCTTTGATCAAGTAGATTTTATTGTCGCAAACTTTAAAAACAACCCAACTCAAGTATATGAACACACGCAAGAAGTCGCCGCGCAACTGCTAGAGCGTATTGACCCTAGTGAAGGCTCATTGGTGTTGTTTGCCTCAAACAAACAAATGCAAATGGTGGCCGACCTTGTAGAGCAAAAACTTGGTTGTAATTTATTTGTTCAAGGGGAATTTTCTAAAAAACTCATTTTAGAAAAACACACCAACCTACGCAAACAAAACCAAGGTAGTGTGATTTTCGGACTCGATAGCTTTGCTGAAGGAGTTGATCTTAAAGGCGACAACCTCACCCATGTGGTGATTGTAAAACTACGCTTTAGTGTGCCAAATTCTCCGATTGAAAAAACCACACAAGACTACTTGCAGTCTCAAAATCGCAATCCATTTATGGAAATCTCATTACCTGATGCATCACTAAGACTCATTCAAGCATGTGGAAGGCTGATCCGTACCGAAACTGATACGGGAAAAATTACCATCTTTGATAATCGATTAACAACTAAGTTTTACGGCAAGCAATTACTTAATGCTTTGCCTGGATACAATATTGTGGTTGAATAATCTAAAAACGCCAGAAAACTTTATGTAATAACGCCATTAATGTCAATATTTCTAAACGACCGAGCAACATTGAGAAGCTCAAAATCCATTTTGCAGAATCACTGACACCGCCATAATTAGCTGCCACTTCACCCAAGCCCGGGCCAAGGTTATTAATACTGGCAGCGGTAGCTGAAAAAGCACTGACTTGGTCAAGACCGGTAAACATTAGTGCGATTAGGATGATAATAAAGGCAATTACATATAGTGAAAAGAAACCCCATACCGAAACCAATGTGCTTTCAGCTACACTACGATGATTAAGCTTAATGTTAATTTGTGCATTCGGGTGAATGAACTTTTTAATCTCTTTCATGGCTAATTTAAACATCAGTAGCACTCTTACAACTTTAATACCACCACCAGTCGAACCTGCACAAGCACCAATAAAACTGGCAAAAATTAATAAAATAGGCAAGATAAATGGCCACTGCGAATAATCAGTAGAAGCAAAGCCTGTGGTGGTGGCAATCGAAACCGTTTGGAAGATGGCTTGTCGTGCCGACTCACTTGCACTTAGATAGTAGCCACTATCAAACAAATAAAAACCTACTACCAATGTCGTTGCCAACAAAATAAACAAATAAGTCTTAAATTCTGAATCTTGAGAATAGGTAAAGGCATTTTTCTTTTGCCAAACAAAGAAATGCAGGGAAAAATTAACACCTGCTAATAGCATAAACACAATGGCTACCAACTCAATCGCGCCTGAGTTAAAGTAGCCAATAGACGCATCATGAGTAGAGAAGCCACCAATCGCCACGGTTGAATAACTGTGGCCAATGGCATCAAAGGCATCCATCCCTGCTAAATAATAGCCTAATGCACAAACAACGGTAAAACTAATATAGATCTTCCATAATGCTTTGGCGGTTTGCGTGAGTTTTGGGGTGAGTCTTTCTTTAGAAATTCCGCTAGACTCTGCATGGTAAAGCTCCATACCACCCACACCAAGCATTGGCAATATTGCTACTGCTAAGACAATAATACCCATGCCACCGAGCCATTGTAGTTGTTGTCGGTAATACAAAATCGCTTTAGGCAAGTCATCCAGCCCCGCTAACACCGTAGCACCCGTGGTGGTAAGGCCTGACATTGATTCAAAAAAAGCATCACTAAATGACATTCTGAGCGATTCAGATAATAAAAATGGAATGGTCGCAAATAAAGACAAGACAAACCAAAAGCTCACCACCACCAAAATGCCTTCGCGAATTCTAAACTCTTTTTTGGTGTTTCTAAAAGGCACCCATAAGATAAAGCCACTCAACAATGTCAGTGAAAAAGCAGAAACAAAAGATTGCATTTCATTTTGTTGATAAATAAAATCAACCAACATTGGTGGTATCTGGGTCAAACTAAATACCATTAGCAATAAACCAATGGTTTTGAAAACAATACTAAATTGCATGGCTATCCATTATTAGTCAAAATGCCCTTCAAATAACGCTTCAACTTCGTGAATCTTGCTAACATCACTTAGCACGATAAGCACATGGTCGCCTTCTTTGATTACGAGCTTACGTGAACCCATAATAACCTCATCATCCCTCACTATAGAGCCAACGACTACGCCATCTGGTAGGTTAATTTCTTCAACCGTTTTACCCACTACATCAGAATGCGCTTCGTCGCCGTGAACAATCACTTCAATGGCTTCAGATTTTCCTTGACGCAATGAATGTACCATCGTGGTATCACCTTTACGAATGTGTGCCAAAATACCGCTGGTAGTGATTTGGTCAGGTGAAATTACCATGTCCACATCCTCACTTTGCTTGGCCAAGTCTTCGTATACATTACGCTTAACCAAAGCAACGGTTTTGTGTGCGCCGAGGCGTTTGGCTAAAATAGACACAATCACATTGATTTCATCGGAATCTGTAAGTGCTAAAAATAAATCAGTATTTTCAATACCTTCTTCTAACAATAATTCTTCATCAGAAGCATTACCATGCAAAACTAAAGCATCTTCAAGCTCTTCTGCAATCTCAATCACACGCTCTTTGTTTAGCTCAATAATACGGATACGGTGATTTTTTTCTAAATGCTTAGCCAAACTCAAACCAATATGGCCGCCACCGGCAATAATGATATTTTTATAAGCTTTATCAAGTCGTCTAAATTCTTTTAGTACTTTAGATACACTTTCTCTTTTGGTTACAAAGTACACGCGATCACCATCTTTGATGACGGTATCGCCATAGGCTGGAATCACTCGGCCATTACGATACAGACTAACAATGCGTATGCGTGTTTTTGGCAAATGCTCATGTAAATCTTTAATCGGATGACCAACAATTGGGGTGCCAGCGTAAGCACGGGTTTCTACCAATTGTACCAAGCCATTTTCAAACTCAAATATTTGCTCTGCACCCGGCTCTTCCACTACACGTTTAATATAATTGGTTACTAAGCCTTCTGGGGTAATGACAAAATCAATCGGGATGGCATTGTCTGAAAACAACTCTTTACGATGTAAGTATTCAGCCGTACGAACACGGGCTACTTTCTTGTCTACTTGGTACAAAGTATGTGCCATCTGACAAGCCAGCATATTGCCCTCGTCAGACTTAGTTACCGCGATCACCATATCCATGGTTTTAATGCCTGCTTCCTCCAGAATGTTGGGATAAGAAGCATGGCCACAAACGGTTTTAATATCTAAATGGCGTTGTAAAGAAGACAGATTAGTCTCATCTTTGTCAATAATGGTGATGTCATTTTCATCATCAGAGCCTAGATATTTAGCCAATGATGAACCAACTTGACCTGCGCCCAAGATTAAGATTTTCATTTTTTATCAATCCCTAAATCTTTTAATTTTCGATATAGCGTTGTGCGCTCTAAACCTGCCAACTCCGCCACTTTGGCGATGTTGTTGTTGTTTTCTTCTAAATGATGTTTGAAATATTGTGATTCAAAAATGTTTCTGGCTGCCTTTAAAGGCAAGTCAAAATCAATACCGCTTATTTGCTGCTCTGACGTGGTTATTTGCCCAGACAAAAGCTTGCGTACTAATGGCAAAATATCATGCAAAGGTTTTTTTAAAAAATCAACCGCACCCATGCGAATAGCCTTAACCACATCTTGGTGTTCAGCATGGCCAGACATCATTACTACCGGCATTGAAAAGCCTTCACTCATCCACTCTTCTAACAAAGACATACCGTCTTGACCAGGCATCCAAACATCCATCATCACCAAATCAAAAGTCTGGTCTTTAACAATGTTTTTAGCTTCGGCAGCATTTTTGGCCAAAACCACGTTATAACTCACATCTTCCAATGTGTCTTTTATTGTTTCAGAATTAATACTTTCGTCATCAATAATAAGAATATTACCAATAATCATGTGCTCTCCTGTTGTGCATATTCAAATTCAATAGTAACGATGGCGCCATGTGGCTCTACATTGCCGGCAAAAATTCGCCCATCGTGTTGTTCAATAATATTTTGTACAATTGCCATACCTAGCCCGCTACCTTTAACTTTAGTCGTGACATACGGCTCAAACACACGATCAATCACCGTCTCATCAAACCCATCACCATTGTCTGCAATACTTAAGCGCACTATACGCTCATCACTTAAATAGTGGGTAGCAACATTAACGACTAAATCACGGTCTTCTTCAACTGATTCAGCTGCATTTTTTACCAAGTTAATCAATACTCTAGAAATACTGTTCGCATCCAAGAGTAGTTCTGGCACATCGCCTGATAAATCATACTCAATGGTAATATTACTTTGCGCATCGTACAATGCAATAGACTGATTAATCAACGCATTAAGATCCGTCAGCTTGCGCTCTATTTGCGGTGTATTAGCATAATCTGCAAATGCACTCACCATGGCATCCATTGACTTCACTTGATCAATAATCACACGGGTAGTTTTATCAATAACCTCTAAATCTTTACCTTTGAGCGTTTCTAAAAATTTGTTTCTAAGGCGTTGAGCAGACAACAAAATCGGCGTTAATGGGTTTTTAATTTCATGCGCCATACGCACGGCTACTTCACCCCAAGCTGCTTTTTTCTGCGCCCTATTAAGCTTTGAGATATCTTTAATAATAATAACGTAGCCTAGCGCTTTATCACTGGCATCAAGTGCTGACCCTTGGCAAGACAATAAAACATGTCGGCCTGGCAACGACAAATCAATCTCTTCACTCCACTCACCTTGCTCTTGCTCAAACCGTTCTTGTACCATTGAAAATAAAGGCTCTAAATAAGTATTTTTTTCTGAGATTTTCTGACAAAAAGCACCCACAAATTGCTGCTCATCATCAATAGCCAGTATCTTGCTAATCACTGGGTTAATTAGTTGAATATTGCGATCTTTGTCTAGCCCGATCACACCAAAAGAATATTTTAAGATGGTTTCTAAATAGATGTTATGCGTATCTAAGCCTTGTCTTGAGGCTTTAATTTGCTTGGCCATTTCATTAAACTGGCCAATCAGTTGGAGCATGTCTTTACTTTCTTCTTGGTTATGCACCAATACATCGTAATTACCCTTGGCAATTTCTCTTGAGGCGACTGATAAATTATGCATTGGACGCATGAGCTGATCAATCATTCTAAACACAATCAACAAAACACTAAGAATGGTTAGTAAAACGGTTGAAGAAAAATCTAACAAAAAGTTCTTTTGTGTGAGCGAGGTATTAACATCAAATTTAATCGCATTGGCATAATTATAGAAACCTTTTACCTGCCCTAAAAAGCTTAACAGATTAGGGTCAGTCGCATAAACAGCAACAATTTTCATGTATTTTTTAATAGGCTTTCTAGCCAGGTGCCGTGTTGACATTTGCACTTGGAATAACTTGGATTGTTCATCTTCAAACATGACAAAAGACTGAATGTCGGCTAACGGCTGATTGTCTTCAACCACACAAATATGATTTTCTTTACTTCTTGCAATTACCTCGTCTTTTTCATCAGTTAGCTCAATATAACAAGCCCACTTATCATCCACCAAACCTTGAACAAAAATTTGCATGATATTGAGATAGTCTTTTTCGTCTTTTTTGTATTTTGAGTAATTGTCAATTTGTTGTAATAAGATCTCAGTATGGTCGAAATAACGGTCGTTCCTTACAACTTGCACACCTTGGTATAGCGCATCTACTTGATCAAGAAAGACTTTATTAAAGTTATTGTAGGTGTGTTGAGAGCGATCAACATTGTCTTGAATCGTTTGAAATGAAAACAAGTAAAAAGACAACACCGGCACAATCACCAATAATGGGACAATCTTAACAAAAGACCAAGTGAATTGCGTACCAACCACGCCATTTTCATTGTCTTTCTTAAGTTTTGAGATGGCACAAACAATATAATAAATCGCCATAGAAGACATGAGCACGTTATATGAAGCTAAAACCCACCACCAGTCTTCAATTAAAACAGGGTTTAAACCTAGATAAGACAGTCCGGCTAATGAAGTTAAAAATACAGCCGACCAAAACCACTTATTTGGTGTTTTTTTGATCGCAAAATCTTGATTAAAAATCATGTTTTATCAGATTGCCTTTCATTATCTCTCGTTGTTTTCTCATTTTCTGAGCTGATTATCTCATAAAAAAACATGTGTCATGTTTAATTGTTGCTAAAATACAACAATGATACAAACACAAGCGCAACTGCGCGATTTCCTTAACGCCATTCAGGGCGAAACTGAGCTTGCAATTGACACCGAATTTAAACGCGTCAGCACTTATTATCCGGTTTTGTGCTTGGTGCAAATCGCCACCGAAAGTGCCACCGACTGTATTGATGTCTTAGCTCTTGATGATCTTAAGCCTTTGTTTGACAAGCTCTACCAAGATGATTGCGTTTGGATTGTGCATTCTGCACGCCAAGATATCGAGGCTATGTATTGCCTTTCAGATCGACTTCCTAAACAATTATTCGACACACAAATTGCTGCCAGCTTGCTAAACCACCCAATGCAAGTTTCTTATCAAGCACTAACTGAAGCGCTGCAAAATGTCTATTTAGAAAAAGCCTACACCCGCCTTGATTGGACCACACGCCCATTACCCGAAGCCGCGATCGAATATGCACTAGACGATGTGCGCTACTTAATCAAAAATTACCATCAATTAAAAGCGCAACTACAAACCGAAAACAAATTAGATTGGATTATAGAAGAAGCTCAAAGTCTACTTAACATTGATCTATACCTGCCACCGATTAATCAAGCTTGGCAACGAGTCAAAGGCCTATCAAGAATCAATAAAAATGCACACAACTTGGCAGCGCAACTAGCCGCATGGCGAGAACATCGAGCACAAGCTAACAATAAGCCCCGAAAATGGGTACTAGCAGATGACGCATTGATTGCGCACGCCCTGGGTAAAGAAGACCTTTCAAACAAAGCGCAAAAAAGTTTTGACGATTTTCTGACTGAACATGTCAGTATTCAAAATATTAAAATTAATCTAGGTAAAAACAATCCACCCACAAAAACTGAAAAAGCGCAAAAAGTCGTTTTACAAAAACTCATCCAAGAAAAAGCAAATCAGTATAATTTGGCTGTAGAAGTAATGGCCAGCAGTAAGTCGTTACTTAAATATATTCGCGGCGACCAATCCGTTATGTTTTGTCAAGGTTGGCGTTATCATCTACTACAAGGGGATTTAGAAAATGCAAAATAGTTTAAAACCAGTATCAGCAGGTAATTTGCCTGACGAAGTCAACGTTATTATTGAAATTCCGGCAATGTCGTCACCCGTTAAATACGAAATTGATAAAGAAACCGGCGCCATGTTTGTGGATCGTTTTATCTCTACACCAATGTTCTACCCGTGTAATTATGGCTTTGTGCCAGAGACACTGGCAGATGACGGCGACCCAGCTGATGTTTTGGTGATTACACCTTATCCTTTAATTCATGACTCAGTGATTACCGCTCGCCCAATCGGTGTATTGCTAATGACTGACGAAGCAGGTAAAGACTCTAAAATCTTAGCGGTACCGACTGACAAGCTATGTAAATCTTATCATGATATTAAATGTATTGACGATGTGGGTGCAACACTTAAAGATCAAATCGAGCATTTCTTCCGTTACTACAAAGACTTAGATGACGGAAAGTGGGTGAAAATTGACGGCTGGGGCGATGCTGCGCAAGCCAAAAAAGAATTGCAAGAATCATTCGACGCTTATCAGAAATAGCTTTTGGCCAATAGCAATAGCTTTCAAATCATTGGCGGTGAATATCGGGGCAGAAAATTCAGCTTTCCTGATGCTGAGGGCTTAAGACCTACGCCAAGCAAGGTGCGTGAAACACTGTTTAATTGGATTCAATTCGAATCTTTTAATAAAACTTACTTAGATTTATTCGCTGGTAGTGGCGCTCTAAGTTTTGAGGCTTTATCTCGTGGCGCAAAACAAGTTATCAGTGTTGAGAAAGATTTAAACGCTTTCAAAAGTCTAGAAAAAAATCGGAAATTATTAAAATCAGAAAAAATTCGTTTTTTTAACCGAGATGCACTGGATTTTTTAAAGCAAAAAAGCACCGAGACCTTTGATTTTGTCTTATTAGACCCGCCATTTAACAAAAACTTCATCTCAAAAGCACTGAAAGCACTAAAAAACGGCGATTTTGTAACAAGCGAGAGCAAAATCTATATAGAATCTGAATTTGAGATAACACAAGATTTCTTAAAAGAAGAAACTTCGGAAAAAATCGAAATCATTAAACAAAAGCAATCTGGTGCGGTTAGCTACTGCTTATTAAAAATATTATGAAAAAAATTGCAATTTACCCCGGTTCTTTTGATCCCATCACCAACGGTCATATTGATTTGGTTCATCGTGCCAGTAAGTTGTTTGATAAAGTGATTGTCGGTATTACACAAAATAGTAAAAAATCCTCGTTTCTTAATATTGACGAGCGCATTCAAACCACCAGTACCGCACTCAAAGATATTGGCAATGTCGAGGTATTGAGCTTTAATACTTTACTGGTTGACTTTGCTAATGCACAAAATGCGCAAGTTATTCTACGTGGGCTTAGGGCGGTTAGTGACTTTGAATACGAATTCCAACTTTCGGGCATGAACAAACATCTTAACCCTAATATTGAAACCTTGTTTATGACCCCTGCTGAACAATACGCTAATATCTCATCCTCACTGGTACGAGAAATTTTGTCACTTGGTGGTGACATCAGTGCTTTTGTGCCTAAATCGGTGGAAACCCATCTAAAGACCAAGCTATAAATATTTTTGCATTAATTCCTTGAAAAAAAAATGACCATCCCTATATAGAGGGTATATCAAACACAAGGAGTTAAAAAATGTCAAAAATTATCGGTATTGACTTAGGTACAACAAATTCATGTGTCGCTATTATGGATGGCGGCAGCGTTAAAATTATCGAAAATTCAGAGGGTGATCGTACTACCCCATCAATTATCGCCTACCCAAAAGACAGTGAAGAAGTCTTAGTAGGTCAACCGGCAAAACGCCAAGCAGTTACTAACCCTGAAAACACATTGTATGCAATTAAGCGTCTAATCGGTCGTCGATTTGATGAAGAAGCTGTACAAAAAGACATCGATCTTGTGCCTTACAAAATTGTCAAAGCTGACAATGGGGACGCCTGGGTAGAGGTTAAAGGTAAAAAAATGGCTGCACCTGAAATCTCAGCAAAAGTAATCGAAAAGATGAAAAAAACAGCTGAAGATTACTTAGGCGAAACAGTGACTGAAGCAGTGATCACAGTTCCAGCTTACTTTAACGACTCACAACGTCAAGCAACTAAAGATGCTGGCAAGATTGCAGGCTTAAATGTTAAACGTATTATTAATGAGCCAACGGCAGCAGCATTGGCTTATGGTGTAGACAAGCTAACTGGTGACAAAACCGTTGCTGTATATGACTTAGGTGGTGGTACATTTGACGTTTCAATTATTGAAATGGAAGATATTGATGGTGAAAAACACTTTGAAGTATTGTCAACTAATGGTGATACATTCCTAGGTGGTGAAGATTTTGACCAGCGCATTATCAGCTATTTAGTTGAAGAATTCAAAAAAGACCAAGGTGTTGATTTAACTAAAGACCCAATGGCACTACAGCGCTTAAAAGAAGCAGCTGAAAAAGCTAAGATCGAGTTATCATCGTCAGAACAAACAGAAGTTAACTTACCTTATGTGACTGCTGATGCCTCTGGCCCTAAACACCTTAACATTAAACTCACACGTGCTAAATTAGAATCATTAGTTGATGACTTATTAAAGCGCACTATTGAGCCTTGCAAGATAGCACTTAAAGATGCTGATCTTTCAAGTGGCGACATTGATGAAGTAATCTTGGTGGGTGGTCAAACACGTATGCCTAAGGTCGGCCAAATGGTGCAAGATTTCTTTGGCAAAGAGCCAAAGCGTGATGTTAACCCTGATGAAGCAGTTGCCATGGGTGCAGCGATTCAAGCGGGTGTATTGGGTGGCGACGTTAAAGACGTATTATTACTTGATGTAACGCCATTGTCTTTAGGTATTGAGACTATGGGTGGTGTAATGACGAAGTTGATTGAAAAAAATACAACCATTCCAACCAATGCGTCGCAAATTTTCTCTACAGCATCTGATAACCAGGCTGCAGTAACTGTACATGTACTGCAAGGTGAGCGTGAAGTGGCTAGTGCAAACAAATCATTAGGTCAATTCAACTTAGAAGGTATTGACGCAGCACCTAAAGGTCAGCCGCAAATTGAGGTAACTCTAGATATTGATTCAGATGGTATTTTAAATGTATCTGCTAAAGACAAAAACACGGGCAAAGAGCAGTCGATCACCATTAAAGCTTCATCAGGTTTAAGCGATGAAGAAGTAGAAAAGATGATTAAAGATGCTGAAGAAAATGCCGAAAGCGATAAAAAATTCCAAGAGTTAGTGACTTCACGCAACATGGCAGACTCATTAATACACTCAACCAAACAAACCATGGAAGAGTTAAAAGACGAAGTTTCTGATGATGAAAAATCAGCCATTGAAACTGCAATTACCGATCTTGAAGAAGCGATGAAAGGTGAAGATAAAGAAGCAATTGACGACAAAGTACAAGCCTTAAGCGAAAAAGCACAGCCTTTAGCTGAAAAAGCACAAGCCAAAGCCGGTGCTGCTGAAGGCGGTGCTGAAGCAAATACAACTGACGCAGGTGATGATGTTGTTGACGCAGACTTTGAAGAGGTCAAAGACGATAAGTAATTCACTTATTGATCATTTACAAACTAACCTCCTTCAAATCTGTTGATTTGGAGGAGGTTTTTTAATATAAGGCAAATATGTCACAAAAAGATTACTACGAAGTACTAGGGGTTGATAAAGGCGCAGAGACCAAGCAAATTAAAAAGGCTTATAAGCGTTTAGCAATGAAACACCACCCTGATCGTAATGCAGACAACAAAGAGGCAGCTGAAACAAAATTTAAAGAAATCCAAAAAGCTTATGCTATTTTGTCAGACGATCAAAAACGTCAAGCTTATGATCAATTTGGTCATGCAGGTGTTGATGGCAGTGCTGGTGCTGGCGGATTTGGCGGTGGCAACCCTTTTGGTGGCGGTGGATTTGGCGATATATTTGGTGATATCTTTGGTGGCGGTGGACAGCAACAAGCTGATAACCGTGGATCGGACCTACGCTATGATTTAGAAATTGACCTTAAAGAAGCTGCCGAAGGCACAACCGTTAAAATTCGCATTCCTAAAAACGAATCTTGTGACACTTGTTCGGGCACGGGTGCTAAACCGGGTACATCGGTTAACACTTGTGGCACTTGTGGCGGTCATGGTCAAGTGCAAATGCAACAAGGCTTCTTTGCAGTACAACGCCCTTGTCATGACTGTTCTGGCACTGGTCAAAAGATTGAATCTCCTTGTGGAACTTGCCGTGGAAAAGGCGTGGTGCGTAAGCAAAAAACCTTATCTGTTAAGATTCCTGCTGGTGTTGATACTGGCAATCGCATTCGCTTAAGTGGCGAGGGTGAAGCTGGTTTGCGTGGCGGCCCAAGTGGTGATTTGTATGTGCAAGTCCATGTGAAAAAACACAATATTTTCCAACGAGAAGGTAATGACCTTTACTGTGAAGTGCCAATCGATTTTGCTACAGCAACACTCGGTGGTTCTATCGAAGTACCTACACTGGGTGGAAAACTTAAAATTAAAGTGCCAGCAGGTACGCAAACAGGTAAATTATTCCGTCTGCGTGGTAAAGGAATAACGGCCATCAGAGGTAGTAGTGCTGGCGATTTGCTTTGCCAGGTCAAGATTGAAACTCCAGTTAATTTAAACAAAAAGCAACAACAATTACTTAAAGATTTTTCTGAGTCTTGTGGCAAGAAACAACACCCCGAGTCCGACTCCTTCTTTGGTAAAATGAAGTCATTTTTTGAATAATTAAACAAGGATAATCAGTGAAAATACAACAAATAAAAGCAAGAGAGGTTCTTGATTCACGTGGCAACCCAACGATTGAAGCTGATGTTATTTTAGATAATGGCACTGTCGGTAGTGCTATGGTGCCATCTGGCGCTTCAACCGGTCAACGCGAAGCGTTAGAGTTACGCGATGGTGATAAGTCTCGCTACTTAGGTAAAGGCGTTTTAAAAGCGGTTGATTTTATTAATACTGAAATCAACCAAGCACTGGTAGGTTTTGATATTAACAATCTATCTGTTATCGATCAAACAATGATTGACCTTGATGGTACTGACACCAAGTCAAGACTCGGTGCTAATGCAATTTTAGCTGTATCTTTAGCCTGTGCACACGCGTATGCCAATGCTAACAACCAGCCACTGTATAGTTCGTTAGAGGTTGAAGGTGATTTTCAACTACCTGTACCAATGATGAATATTATCAACGGTGGTGAGCACGCTAATAACAGTGTTGATATTCAAGAATTTATGATTATTCCTGCTGGCGCGCCTAGTTTTAAAGAAGCGTTACGCTATGGTGCGGAAGTTTTTCACCATTTAAAAGCTGTGTTAGAAGCTCAAGGCATGAATACAGCAGTGGGTGATGAAGGTGGTTTTGCGCCAGATTTAGCCTCAAATGAAGATGCTATTAAAGTGATTTTAGAAGCCGTTAAAAACGCCGGATATGAAGCAGGTAAAGATATCTTTATTGGTATCGATGCAGCCAGCTCTGAATTTTATGCGAATGGCACATACAACTTAGCAAGTGAGAATAGATCACTTAGCTCTGAGGAATTTGTTGACTATTTATCCAACTGGGTAGAAAACTATCCAGTTATCTCTATCGAAGATGGTATGGATGAAAATGACTGGGATGGCTGGGATCTACTCACGAAGAAAATTGGCGATAAAGTGCAATTGGTGGGTGATGACTTGTTTGTGACCAATGCCAGCATCTTATCTGAAGGCATTGAGAAGAGTATTGCCAATTCAATCTTAATTAAAGTCAACCAGATCGGTACTTTAACAGAAACTTTTAACGCCATGTCAATGGCCACTAAAGCAGGCTACACTTGTGTAATGTCACATCGCTCTGGTGAAACTGAAGACACAACTATTGCTGATTTAGCAGTAGCTACAGGCTGTGGTCAGATTAAAACGGGTTCATTATCTCGCTCTGATCGATTGGCAAAATACAATCGCTTGCTTCGCATTGAAGAAGAATTAGGCGACAAAGCAATCTATCCAGGACTTGATGCTTTCAATCATTTGAATTAAACTAATCAGTAATTAATTCAATCTAAACAATTTATTGGAAACACTTTCAACCTTTTGGCTAGGTATTATCCTTCTAGGTTTAATCCTGGCTTCTGCTTTTTTCTCTAGCAGTGAAACCTCAATGATGGCGATTAATCGCTATCGTCTAAAAGCGTTGAGCAATCAGAACAACGCACAAGCCAAACGCACTGAAAAGTTGCTTGGTGATCTCGATCATCTAATTGGTACTATTTTACTGGGTAACAACTTTGTTAATATCTTTGCCTCATCTATTGCCACCATACTAGCCATTAAGCTTTGGGGTGAAGGGTCTATTGTTTATGCATCCATACTACTGACTTTTGTTATTTTAATTTTTGCAGAAACCACACCCAAAACCTTTGCAGCTAAAAATCCAGAAAAAATCGCCCTACCTGCTTCGATTATCATTAGTGGTTTAATCATACTTTTTAAGCCTTTTGTCTGGCTGATCGCCAAGCTTTCAAACTTAATTCTAAAACTATTAGGTGTCAAGAACGAATCACAGGCCAATAGTGTTAGCTCAGAAGAACTTAGAATGGTGGTCAATGATGCCAAGCCGGTCATTGCCTCCAACTATCAAAAAATGCTGCTCAATATTATTGACTTGGAAAAGGTCAAAGTAGAGGATATTATGATTCCTCGCCACGAACTCATTAGTGTTGATATTAATAATCATGATGACATTTTGTCACAATTAGAGCGTATCCAACACACACGATTATTAACCTTTGATGGCTCGCCTGACAATATAACTGGTGTACTACATATGCGTGATGTGGTTAACTTATACGCCAAAGGTGAGTTCAGTATAGAGGCAACATTACAATTGGTTCGTAAGCCTTATTTTGTACCAGAAGGCACTTCTTTGGCGCACCAATTGGCGCACTTCCAAACACAAAAAAGGCGTCTTGGTCTAGTGGTTGATGAGTATGGAGAAGTGAGAGGTTTGGTGGTTTTAGAAGATATTTTAGAAGAGATTGTAGGTCAATTTACTTCCAATCAAAATGAAACCATTGACGAGGTGATTCAACAAAAAGATGGGAGTTATTTAATCGACCCTAGGATTAGCATTCGCGAGCTCAACACTTTATTAAAAATCAACTTATCGGTTGCTAAGGCAAAAACACTCAACGGACTTATTTTAGAAACCTTGCAAAGCATCCCTAAGCGAGACATTAGTTTAAAAGTAGATAATATATTAATTGAAATTATGCAGATTTCAGACCAAACTATTAAATTGGTCAAGTTAACAAAATTAGATTAACGCTTGCCCCATTTGAACCACTTCTAATTCGCTCAAATTAAACGGGTTGTCTTGATTAGACGATAGCATAATAATGGTTGAACCCATATTAAATCGACCCAACTCTTCACCTTTCTTTAAAGTAATATTTTGATCTTGGTAGTCAAAGTGTTGTACTTGTTTTTTGTACGGCGGATTAATCTGACCATGCCATACGGTTTGCATAGAGCCTACAAATATAGCACCCACCAAGACAAAGGCGCAAAGGCCAAATTCTGTTTCAAAATAACACACCACGCGCTCATTGCGAGCAAACAGATTATCAACATTTTGCGCTGTTTGTTGATTGACTGAAAATAAATCACCTGGGATATAATCCATTGAAATCAACTTGCCATCATAAGGCATATGAATACGATGATAATCCTTAGGCGACAGGTAAATCGTGGTGAAAAAACCATTGGAAAATTCAGCTGATCTTGGATCACTTCCCAACAATTGTTCAACGCTGTAATCACGACCTTTTGCTTGCAAAATTTTCGTATTGTTGATTGTCCCTACTTGAGAAACAGCGCCGTCTACCGGGCAAATGATAGCGCTGTCAGCAACAGGTCTAGCACTGAGTTTGAGTGATCGGGTAAAAAAATCATTAAAGTGCGTGTAATCTTCTACCTGTTCACGATTTGCCTCAGACAAATCAACTTTATAAGATTTAACAAACCAGTGAGTAAAGGTGTTTTTCAGCCAAGTATTTTCAATTCTGGCAAAGCGAAACATGAGCTTTGAGAGCCAATGCTGTGGCAAAAGGTATTGTAGCCAGACCATTAACCAATCCTACCTTGAATGAAAGACAAAGCCTCTTCAAATCTAACTTCAATTTTATCTGGGTTGTTTCTAGCTTTATACTCAACATTACCATTATCGGCATGGGTATCACTGAGCACCATTCGATGTGGGATGCCTAAAAGCTCACTATCAGCAAACATAATGCCAGCGCGTTCTTTGCGATCATCAAGTAACACTTCAATGCCGGCTTTTGAACATTGCTGGTACAAGTCATCTGCTAGGGCTTTAACGCGAGTGGATTTGTTGTAATTAATAGGCACAATCACCAATTGAAATGGCGCGATGCTTTGTGGAAAGATAATGCCACGATCATCGTAATTTTGCTCAATTGCCGCTGCGATTACACGTGTTACACCAATACCATAACAGCCCATAGTGGTTACCACTGCCTTACCCGATTCACCAATGACATTCGCCTTCATAGATTTTGAGTATTTATCACCCAATTGAAATATATGGCCAACCTCAATGCCTCGTTTAATCACCAATTTACCCATGCCATCAGGAGACGTATCGCCTTCAACTGCATTGCGTAAATCCGCTTCATCAAACTCAACCCCTTGCCAGTTAGCGCCAATTAAATGCTGGTCCCATTCATTAGCACCACATACAAAATCACACATAACACTAGCTGAATAATCAACCACTAGCTCAATATCTAATTCTTTAATACCGATAAAGCCTTTTTTCAATCCGAGAGATTTAATCTCATCGTCAGTAGCCAACTCAAACTCACCAAATAAATTATGCGCCTTGATTTCGTTTAATTCATGATCGCCTCGTAGCGCTAATGCTTTAAAACCCTTGTCAGTCTTAATAATTAACGTTTTAAGACATTCAGACTGATTCACATTTAGGAAGTCGGCAACTTGCTCGATGCTGGTCTTTTTCTTAGTGAGTACGCTTTCTTCTACAGCCTGAGCAGTGCATGTAGCTTTTTGCTTTGAAAATGCTACTTTTTCAACATTAGCTGCATAGTCAGATTCATCAGAAAAACAGATAGCATCTTCGCCACTATCTGCCAACACATGAAATTCATGAGAGGCATCACCACCAATAGAGCCTGAATCAGCTAATACAGGGCGGTAATCTAAGCCCAGTCGATCAAAAATATTGCAATAAGCTTGATGCATTAAATCATAAGTTTGTTGCAACGAATCTTGATCTAAGTGAAAAGAATACGCATCCTTCATGATGAATTCCCGCGAACGCATAACACCGAATCTTGGGCGAATTTCATCTCTAAATTTTGTCTGCACTTGATAAAAGCTCATTGGTAACTGCTTATAACTACGAATATATTGAGCAGCTAAATTAGTAATAACTTCTTCATGTGTTGGGCCCATGCAAAACTCACGGCCATGGCGATCATTAAAACGTAATAGCTCAGGGCCATACTCATCCCAACGCCCTGATTCCTGCCAAAGCTCTGCGGGCTGAGTAACTGGCATTAATACTTCTTGCGACCCCACTCTATCCATTTCTTCACGAATAATGGCTTCAACTTTTTTTAAAATTCTCACACCCATTGGTAGATATGAATACAAACCTGAGGCTAACTTGGAAATTAAACCCGCTCGAATCATTAACTGGTGTGAAATAATCTGCGCATCGTTTGGCGCCTCTTTCTGGGTCGGAATTAACAGCTGAGTAGTTTTCATATAAAATGAAGGTGTGGTTTTAAATAATTATACTAATTTTACCCGAGAGACTTTATTATGATTGATGTTCAAACACTATTAATTTACGCCATTCCTGTTTTATTTGCCATTACCGTACATGAAACTGCACATGGTTGGGTTGCCTCCTTATTAGGAGACCATAGTGCCCGCATGATGGGCAGACTAACACTCAACCCTATCAAGCATATTGATCCAATCGGCACCATTGTTGTGCCCGCATTTTTATATTTTACCTCTGGGTTTATTTTTGGTTGGGCCAAGCCAGTCCCAGTTAATTTCAATGCATTACGATCGCCCAAGCAAGACATGCTATGGGTAGCTATTGCTGGACCTGTGAGCAACCTTATTATGGCTATTTTTTGGCTACTAATCCTTTGGCTATCGATGAATAACAACTCTTTATTTTTGGGTGGCATGGCACAAGTTGGCATACAAATCAACTTATTGCTTGCAGTACTAAACCTTCTACCTCTCCCGCCACTTGACGGGGGTCGTGTGATGAGTTCACTCTTGCCACCCAAAATATCTTATCAATATGATCAATTAGAACCATACGGATTGTTCATTCTACTTGGCTTGTTATTTCTAGGAATTTTTCAGACTGTCATATTGCCGATTGTACAATCGATTCAAGACTGGTCCTATTCATTGATAGGTCTGATTTAAGACAACTTCTTTCTAAGCAATTCGTTTAATAATTTTGGATTCGCCTTGCCTTGTGAGACTTTCATTGCTTGACCAACAAAAAATCCTAAGATTTTCTCATTGCCTGACTTAAATTGCTCAACTTGAGGGGCGTTATTAGCAATAATTTCATCAACAATCGCCTCTATTGCGCTGGTATCTGTCATTTGCTTAAGACCTTTGGCCTCAATGATTTCATCAGCACTACCTTCGCCATCCCACATGGCTTTAAACACGTCTTTGGCGATCTTACCAGAAATGGTGTCATCACCAATACGACTCACCAATAAAGACAAATCATCAGCAGTGATTGGCGCATCAACTAATTCAAGTTGGTGTTTATTAAGAGAGGCGCTAAGTTCACCCATAATCCAGTTGGCGCATAACTTGGCGTGATCGGCGTTATTAACAATCATTTTCTCAAAATAATCTGCCATTGGCTTTTGTGAAGTGAGCACATCAGCATCATATTCACTTAAACCAAACTCTTTGATGAATCTGGCTTTTTTCTCTTGTGGCAGTTCAGGTAATTCTTGTTTGATTTGCGCCATCAACTCATCTGAAATCTCTACAGGAAGTAAATCTGGGTCAGGAAAATAGCGATAATCATTTGCCTCTTCCTTTGAGCGCATAGAGCGTGTTTCATGCTTAACCGCATCATAAAGTCGAGTTTCTTGCACAACCTCACCACCCTCTTCAAGGATGTCTTGTTGTCGCTCTACTTCTAGATTGATCGCACGCTCTAAAAACTTAAATGAATTAATGTTCTTTAATTCAGCACGCGTGCCTAATTTTTCTTGACCCATTGGACGAATAGAAACGTTTGCATCGCAACGGAAAGAGCCCTCTTGCATATTACCATCACAAATTTCTAAATACTGCACTAATGCGTGAATTTTTTTAGCATAGGCAACCGCCTCTTTAGCGCTACGCATATCAGGCTCTGATACGATTTCAAGCAAGGGGGTGCCGGCTCGATTAAGGTCAACCGCAGTAAAATCATCATACAAATCATGAATTGATTTACCTGCGTCTTCTTCTAAATGTGCACGAGTAACGCCGATAACTTTGGTTTTGTCACCTAGCGTAATCTCAATTTCGCCTTCACCAACAATTGGCCAATCAAGCTGAGAGATTTGATAACCTTTGGGTAAGTCGGGGTAGAAGTAATTTTTACGATCAAACACATTACGCTGATTAATGTGCGCATCTACCGCCAAACCAAATTTAATAGCCTTACTAACAACTTCTTTGTTTAAAACAGGTAATACGCCTGGTAAGCCCAAATCTACCGCACAAGCTTGTGAATTTGCTTGCGCACCATATTGAGTCGCCGCTGCTGAAAAAATCTTAGATTTTGTATTTAACTGAGCATGAATCTCAAGACCGATGACCGTTTCCCATTCCATCAGCCTTTCTCCTCTGGCGTTTGTGTATGCCAATCAGTTTGCTGTTGGAATTGGTGTGCAATATTAAGTAGTTTTGACTCAGACCAGTAATTACCGATCAACTGTAAGCCTACAGGCAGATTCTGCGAGAAGCCTGCTGGAATACTCATGCCTGGCAAGCCAGCCAAATTTGCACTTAAAGTATAAATATCAGCCAAATACATCGATACTGGATCTTTAACCGAGCCTAAATCAAACGCCGTTGTTGGCGATACTGGGCCCATAATTACATCAACGTCTTTAAAGGCTTTTTTAAAGTCTTCACTAATTAAGTGACGGGTTTTCTGTGCCTTTAAATAATAAGCATCATAATAACCAGCAGAAAGCGCATAAGCACCAATCATAATACGGCGTTTAACTTCCTCACCAAAACCTTCTGAGCGAGAGCGCAAATATAAGTCTTCTAAATCTTTTGGATCATCACAACGATAACCGTAGCGCACACCATCTAAACGTGAAAGGTTAGATGAACATTCACAAGGGGCGACAATATAATAAGTTGGAATTGCATAAGCTGAATTTGGTAATGACACTTCTTTAACAGTTGCACCCATGGATTCAAACTCTTTCACAGCAGCCATTACCTGGGAGGCAACTTCATCATCTAAGCCCTCTGAGAAAAACTCTTTTGGCAAGCCAATAGTCAACCCTTTAATCGAATCATTTAATGATGCAGTGTAATCTTCCACATCACGCTCAGTGCTAGTGGAATCTTTCTCATCAAAGCCGGCCATCACATTTAATACTAGCGCTGCATCATGTGCTGTTTGTGTCATTGGCCCTGCTTGATCTAGGCTTGAAGCATAAGCAATCATGCCGTAACGTGACACACGGCCATAAGTAGGTTTTAGCCCAGTAATACCGCACAGACTTGCTGGCTGTCGAATGGATCCACCGGTATCTGTACCAGTAGCAAAAGGCGCCAGTCGCCCTGCTACTGCAGCAGCTGAGCCACCTGAAGAACCACCTGGAATCTTATTCTCATTCCAAGGGTTTTTAACATCGCCAAAATAAGAGTTTTCATTTGACGAACCCATGGCAAATTCATCCATATTAGCCTTGCCCAACATCACCAAATCAGCCTGATTAAGCTTGTGACTCACTGTTGCATCGTAGGGGGAAATAAAGTTATCTAACATCTTGGAACCGGCAGAAGTCTTTACCCCGTTAGTACAAAAAATATCTTTATGTGCGTAAGGAATGCCGGTCAAAATATTTCCAGCACCTTTGGCAATTTTATCGTCCGCTGCTTGCGCTTGCTTCATAGCCAGCTCATCAGTCACTGTAATAAATGCATTAAGATCTGATGTGTTAATACGGTCAAGATAATGCTGAGTCAGTTCAACTGAAGAAAAGTCACCTGCTTTTAAACCTTGCGACAATTGTGCAATGGTTTTATTGTGAATACTCATATTACTCAATCACCGTTGGCACTAAATAGTGTCTTTTACCTGTCTGAGGCGCAATTTCTTGAAAGGATTCTGACTGATCCTCTTCAGTGACTTTATCCTTACGCAGACGCTGAGTCATATGTAGCGGATGTGCCATTGGTGTAATATTGTCAGTATCAATCTGTGCTAGCTGCTCAGCCAAACTAAGGATAGAATTTAAATCTTTGGTGTTGCTTTGAAGCTCATCACTACTTAAAGATAAGCGCGCTAGATAAGCAATTTGACCAACTTGCTCCTCACTTAAAGACATATTAGAACGGGAATGGCATTTTATTAATGACACTCATCGGCTTAGAGAATGAAGCGCGTAGGATAGATAAATCACGCTGCATCCATGTCATTGAGTCTTGCATGGTTGTCATATTTTTATTCATTTCTTCCATGTTTATTAACATCGGCTCTAGTGCATCCATCTTAGCGCTAACGCGTGTTAGATCAGTGGAAATTGAATCTAAATTATCAAGTTTAGAGGCGATTGTTGTCATATTATTATTCACTTGATCAATATTCTTTTGCATGTAAGCTACTGAATTTGTCATCTTGACAACGCTGCCAGACATCTTCTCAACACTTCCAACCATTGAAGTCATGTTGTCGCCCATATTGGGGTCCATTGAATTTGCTAAACGACTCATGTCAGTGGTAATGGAGTAAATAATAGTAAACATACCAATAATAATCGCACTAAAGACGGCTAAAGATGGCAGAAAAAAACGTTCAAATTTTGAGTTGGTATTTTTTTCAACTCCTTCAAGCATTTTTTCTAAATCACTAATGCTTGAAGTAATCATCACCTCATCGTCTTCAACATTTTTTGATTTTTTATTTGTGTCTGTCATATTGTCCTATTGGCAAAAGTCATTGATTACTTGATCTAAAAGCTGGCTTTGATAGTCATCACAAATAAATGCGTCGCCTAATTCTTTTAACAAAATCAAACGAATATTACCATCAATCACTTTCTTATCAACTGACATTGCTGCCATGAAATCAGAAGCAGTAATTTTACCGCTAATAGAGATTGGTAAATTAGCTTTTTCTAATAAATGTTGAATCTCACCAACCTCATTAACCGAAAGGAAATCTTCAAGTTGTGAGAGTTTTGCCGCCATCAACATGCCGACAGAAATCGCCTCACCATGCAGATAATTACCATACCCGAGTGTATTTTCAATCGCATGACCAAAGGTATGACCTAAGTTAAGCAGTGCGCGTTTTCCGGCTTCTAGCTCATCTTGTGCAACAATATCAGCCTTGTCTTCACAAGATCGGTATACCGACTCAATTATCATTAGCTTATCTCTAGACATTAATCCATCAATGTTATTTTGTAGATAATGCAAGAAATCAATATTACCCAACAAGCCGTATTTAATTACTTCAGCCATGCCGGCTGAATACTCACGGTCTTCCAAGGTGTCTAATGTATCTACATCAATCACCACACATTTTGGCTGATAAAAAGCACCAATCATATTCTTACCCAACACATGGTTAACGCCTGTCTTGCCACCCACACTTGAATCAACTTGCGACAATAACGTGGTTGGAATTTGAATAAAACTAACCCCACGCTGATAGCTTGCCGCTGCAAAGCCAGTCATGTCACCAACCACACCACCACCTAATGCGATGAGCGTACAAGAGCGATCAAAACGCGCTTCTAACAAAGCACTAAAAATTAGATTAAC
>JAQWRQ010000015.1 GCA_029243595.1 Gammaproteobacteria bacterium
TCGTCAAACTTACCACCTGCATGAAGTACGGTCATAATTACTTCCGCCGCAGAAACCCCTTCTTCAGGATGAATATCAACCGGAATACCACGACCATTATCAGTAACTGAAACTGAGTCATCTTCATGAATGGTGATAGTGATTTTAGAACAGTGTCCCGCTAGCGCTTCATCGATAGCATTATCAACCACCTCAAAAACCATATGGTGTAAACCGGTACCATCATCGGTATCACCAATATACATTCCAGGGCGTTTTCTAACTGCATCTAAGCCTTTTAAAACTTTAATATTGGAGGCTTGATATTCTTGAACTTGATCTTCAGACATAGGTGCTTGAAAAAAATAAATTTATTATACCACGGCCCTTGTAATTATCGACTTTTAGTCCGTGTTTTTTTTAATAAATAATTTACCTGAATTCTGTTATTTTTAAAGGGATACAAAAGAATTTTAAAGCTTTATTGAGTGGTCTAATCTTTGATTGTAATCACACCATTGTCAATCTGAAAAATACTGGGGTTTATGCGCTCAATAATATCTAAATTATGGCCAATATCTGTCATAAATGTTTGTACTTTTAGCGCCTTAAGGTATTGCAAAATAATATTAATTTTTTTATTATCTAACTCTGAAGATAGGTCATCAATTAACACCACAGGTTTTATCTTTAGATTAACCAATAACAACACCTGTGTTAGCCAAAAAATAATAGACAAGGTTTTTTGTTCGCCTCTTGATAAAAAGCATTCGTATTTATTATTTAATGAAAATTGAATGCTGGCTTTATGTGAGCCGTAATTAAGATGTTTAACTCTTAGCAAGTGATGACTATTATTACTTAGGTAGTTGTAAATACTTTGCTCATTAGTGTCATCTACTTCTTTTGGCCATCCAGAAGAAAACTGATAATCAAACTGATCAAGTGGATTAATTAAAGTTGTTAGCAATTTTGATGAATCAGTAAACACTGTTTTTTTTAATTGTTGCAGATAGTCAATTCGGTTTTGATTAATCTCGGCTGCTGACTTTGCCAGTGCTAAAAACCAAAAATCTAACTCATCCGCTTTATTTTTAACCAACAAGGTGTTAATGTTTTTTAAGACTTTATTGTAGGCTTTAAAGGCTTTAACAGAGCTTGGTTTCACGTGAAACACCCCCCAATCCAAATAAGAGCGTTTATTTTTGGGTGTGCCATTAACAATAAAACCTTTGTCTGGCGTAATGATTTGAATGGGTAATATTTGACTTAATTGACTAGTATTGTTAATCCGTTGCTGATTAATTGTAATGGTATTTTTGTTTTTTGATTTTTCTAACTTAATTCTATTACTATCAATTTGAGCGATTAGCTGAAATGACTGATGATCAAAGTGAATAACCTCTTTAATGGTTTTTGTTTTAAAAGAACGATTATGACCTAAATAATAAATAGCCTCTATTAGATTGGTTTTACCTTGGGCATTATTAGCAACAAATAAATTAATCTCTTTAGATGGGGTGATGTATTGAGACTCTAAATTACGAAAGTAATTAATAGAAATCTTACTGATAACAGCCATGTAAAGACCTAAATATCAATAAAAATTAGATTCGCATTGGCATAACAACATATTGGTAGGTTTCGTCACCAATACTGCTTAATAAACAAGATTGGTTTTCTCCACCAGGTACCACCATGTTGATTTCATCTGTGGTTAGTTTTTCTAAAATAGAAATTAAGTAGTGAATATTAAAAGCAATCTCTATTTCTTTATCAAAATCTTTAATAGCAATTTGAGTTTTTGCTTGACCTCTTTCTGAATGAGAAAAAATATTAAGTTTTGAATCTTTAAAAGCTAACTTAACCCCTTTGGTGCGTTCTTCAACAAAGATAGAAGCCTGTTGCAAACTGTTCAAAAAATCTTGTCGATCAATCACAATAGTGTTCTCGTGGTCGGTTGGAATAACTTGTGCGTAATTTGGGAAGTTACCATCAATTAACCGACTAATAATAGTTGTGTTATCACTCACCAGATAAAAATAGTTTTCTGAAAGGTGGATATCAACCTCATCATGTTCATTTTTATTGAGTAGTTTGGTTAATTCTAAAACCGCCTTCCTTGGAAGAATGACTGTTTTTTTATTGTCTAAATTATTACTTTGTTTGATTTCACCAATAGACAAACGATGGCCATCGGTGGCAACTACAACAATATTGTCCTTATCAACTTCAAAATACAAACCATTTAAATAAGCACGTATATCTTGATTACCCATAGAAAAAGAAGTGTTTTCAATCAGCTCTTTTAATGCATTACGCTTAACCTTGATAACATCAGAATTTTCAATTTTTGGTAATGATGGGAAATCTTGATGATTAAAGGTGTTAAGCTCAAATGAATTGTTGTTGGTTTTTATATAAACTTTTGACTCTTCAATAATAAATTGAATGATTGTTTCTTCTGGTAATTTTCTAATAATATCAATTAGATCTTTTGCATAAATTGTAAAACTGATTTCTTCTTGAGTATTGATAGGGTGTGAAGCACGTAGCTCGATTTCCATATCGGTTGTCGTTAACGTTAATTGATTATTTTTTAATTGAATTAGTACATGTGAAAGAATAGGTAGAGTTTGTTTTTTTTCAACAACACCAATAACTGTTTGTAATGGCTCTAATAATTCTCTAACGGTAAGTTGTGTGTTCATCAAAAAATCCTTTTATTAAATAATTATTGTTATTATTAGGGGGTGTTTTTTTTGTTAATAACTAATTTTTTTCTTTAAAAAACAGTTTGTTAAGTTGTGGATATTAGTTAACTATTTTATGTAAAAACCGAGGTGTTATGTTTATAATTTATGTGGATTCGTTAAGTTGTTAAAGTTATCGACAATTAGCTGGATAATCGGTTGTGTATAGTGTTTATAAGTTGGCTAATTTTAGTTTAATTAAATCGTAATCATTCTTTATTGACGCCTCTTCTAGCTTCTTTTTCTCTATTTTATCGATACTGTGCAAAACAGTGGAGTGATCCCTATTTCCAAAATGTTTTCCAACCTTTGTTAAAGACAAGGTTGTGAGTTCATGCGAGATAAAAACAGCCATTTGTCTGGCTAAAACCGTGTGTTGTTTTCTACTTTTTGAAATTAGATCTGATACGGTGACAGCATAATGTTTTGCGGTTTCTTTTTGTATGTCGTTGATGTCGACATTTTTAACTGGAGGTTTAATTAGGTCGCCTAGTGCGCTTTCGACAACTTCTTTAGAGATGAATGAATGGTCAATTTTAGAGAAGTCAACAAAAGCCTTAAGTTTGAGTAACGCCCCTTCCAAGTCTCTAACATTAGAGGTTATGTGTCCAGCAATAAATAAGGCGGTATCTTCTGTTAGGTCGATATTGATTTTTTCATTATGCGCTTTCTTTAGTAAGATTGCAGCGCGCATTTCTAACTCGGGAGGAGCTAACTCTAGTGTTAGCCCTTGAGAAAATCTTGTTTTTAATCTTTCTTCAACATGTTTAATATTTTTAGGCGGTTGGTCACAGGTAAAGATAATTTGTTTCTTGGTGCTGAATAAAAAGTTAAAAATATGAAAAAACTCTTCTTGAGACTTTTCTTTTTTCGCAATTAAGTGAATATCGTCAACCAGTAACAAGTCGGCTGATTGATAGTATAGCTTAATGTCTTCAATGGTGTTGTGGCGCAGGCTGGTAGTCATGTTTCTAACGAAATCCATGAGGGGTACATAAATTATCTTTATGTTTGGATCTTTTTCTTTGGCCAAGTGCCCAGCTGCTTGCATAAGGTGTGTTTTCCCCAAGCCAGAGCCGCCGTAAATAATAAATGGGTTGTAAAGAGACGACTTGATATTTTCGGCAATTTGTTGGGCGGCACTATAGGCGATTTGATTGGCAGTGCCCAGCACCAAGTTGTCAAATATATATTCAGAAGATAAAGGTGTGTTATGTAGCCTTGCTGTTTTAATTGGTTCGTCAGGCTGTGTTGCAACACCAATGTAAATTTTTAACTTTTTATTGTGTTGGGCGACAACGTTTTTAATTTCTTGTTTTAAATTTTTGTTGACGTAATTTTTTACTGAGGTGCTTGGTGCCAACAATGTAAGGTTGGACTCATCCTCAAGAGCCTTTAAGGGTTGCACCCAGACGCTAAAAATTGCTAAAGGCAGCGTGTCTTTTAAGGTGTTAAGGCATTTTGCCCAGGTATTTGACATAAAACTTAGCTCGGTATTGTTAGAGTGTTTTCACCCTAAGATTGGGTTTAATTTAAAATTAATAATGATATACTAAAGCTTTAGTTTTTGCACAGGAGTTATACAAAATGGGGTTAATTGAAAAGTACTTTGAGAAGCTATTATGGAACTCTCGCCATATGGTTTTGGTGGCTGTTGTAGCTTCAGTGTTATTGTCATTACTTTTGTTTGCAATCACTGCAATAGATGTGATTAGTTTATTGTCACATTCAGGGGAGTATATTGGCGCCTCTGGTGAAGAAAGAAAGTTATTAAAAATTGAAATGGTGGCACATACCGTTGGTGCGATTGACGGGTTTTTATTGGCCACTATTTTGATGATTTTTGCCTTGGGTTTGTACGAGCTGTTTGTTAGTGATATTGACGAAGCTAAAGAAAGCGGTCAATCATCCAAGGTGTTGGTGATTAATTCTTTGGATGATCTTAAGTCAAAGTTGGCCAAAGTTATTCTAATGATTTTAGTGGTGACTTTTTTCGAAGTATCGCTATCTATGAGCTTTACGCACGCACTTGATTTGGTGTATTTTTCATTGGGCATCTTAATGGTTTCTTTAGCGCTTTATTTTGGCTCAAAGTCCTCGCACTAAGACGGTTGGGGGATTGATTTTTATTGCTAAATAGCGTAACATTGCCCCTTTTTTATAGCAAATAATTATTATGCGTCAGACAATCGTTGCAGGCAACTGGAAAATGAACGCTTCAAAAGAAGCGGTAAACACTTTGGTAATGGGTATTCTTTCAGGCATGGCCGATGTTAAGTCAAAAGTTATTGTTTGCGCACCTTTCCCCTATCTTTCTCAGGCTGAGGCTTTAGCTACACACTCACAATTACATATTGGCGCACAAGACATTAATGTCAATGCCTCAGGCGCCTTCACTGGTGAAGTGAGTGCAGACATGATTAAGGATTTTGGTGTTGAGCACGTGATTGTTGGTCATTCTGAACGTAGAAGCTTATATGGTGAGACTGATGGAGTTGTTGCTGAGAAAGTTCAGGTTGCGCTGGACAATGGTCTAACCCCTTTGTTTTGTATTGGTGAATTATTAGAAGAAAGAGAGTCTGGTAATACTGAAGCGGTAGTTTCTCGTCAAATCAATGCAGTGATTGATCGTGTTGGCATTGAAGCGTTTAAAAACATCATTGTGGCTTATGAGCCGGTTTGGGCAATTGGTACAGGTGTTACCGCAACACCACAGCAAGCACAAGACACACACGCCTTTATTCGTAGCCTGTTAGCAAGCCACGATAGTGATATTGCTCAATCAACACCTATTCTTTATGGCGGCAGTATGAATCCTGCTAATGCTGAAGAGTTAATCGGTTGTGAGGATATTGATGGTGGTTTGATCGGCGGCGCATCGTTGAAGCCTGATGATTTCTTACGTATTTGTAAAGCGGGCTAATTATTATGTCATTTCAAGTTATTCTTATTATTCATGTACTATTGGCGTTAGGTTTGGTTGCATTAATCTTAATGCAGCACGGCAAGGGTGCTGACGCAGGCGCTGCTTTTGGTGCTGGATCTTCTGGCTCTGTGTTTGGTTCTCGAGGCGCAAACTCTTTTATTTATAAATTAACCGCTGCTGTTGCTACAGGTTTCTTTTTAACCAGCTTGACTTTGGCTTATTTAGCTACCAATGAAGTCAGCACAGCAGAAGAACCACAAAGCGTCATGGATCAAGTAGTAATAGAGCCAGAGCCAATAGTGACATCTGACGTGCCTATGATTGACGCCAAAAATAACGACATTCCTAGCGAGTAAGTTCCAAATCTTATTGCCGATATGGCGGAATTGGTAGACGCGCTACCTTGAGGGGGTAGTGAGCTACGCTCGTGCCAGTTCGACTCTGGCTATCGGCACCATATTTTATTCTTTAATTGGCGTAGTATTACACCTTTGATCTGGAAAAACGAACGATTCCTGATGGTTTCAAAGTGAAATTAACTTTAATGAGCTCAATATAGAGCTCGAAATTTACCCAAATTTGGATTTTAAGACAGAAAGACAGGTCCTAGGGGGTCAGATTCGATTCGAATAACGGATATTCTGAATCCATTAGATAATCGCAATCCTGGATTGGTCGATATTAAGTATTTACCACTGGGTCGAGCCATGAGTAAGCTATTTGTTTTGACAGCTGCGTTATACCATTCAATGTATGATGATATAATAATATGCAAGTTAAACGTAATAATTAAAATTTTATGAGAAGAATGAATTTTTGGCCTGTTTTGCTTGTTACTCTATCAACTAGTGCAACTGCTTTTTGGGGTGGTAACAATGCCAACTGGTCGCCTTTTGGTAGTGGTACTGGCTATAACACTCAGGCGCCTTGGAGTGGTAACTCTGATTGGAATCCTTTTGGCGGTAGTTCAAATTGGAGCCCTAGAAACGATGCAGCTAATTTAAGCCGTTATGGTGGTCGTCCAGACTCATTAATGCAATATAGAAAAAACCCGGCCTTTCAGCCGACTAATTCTGTACCTCGTTTCCAAAACAGGGTTGAGCCAAGTAACTGGCTAACTGAAACAGATTTTGCTTCAACATTGCAGCAAGCCGATGATCAAGAAAAATCTTTTGTCGTTGATGACTTTGCAGCCTTTGGTTTGTCAGATGGTTATGCTCGTGCTAAGGCGGAGACATTTGGTATTGGCAGAGTGTTGAGAGACCATGCTTCAGAGCACACCAGTAGTCTTTTTGGCGACACAAGTACTATTTATGGAAAACAAGGTTATGCGCTTTCACCAGCCGCATCATCTACGCGTAAGATCAACAATCAGTAAAGCGTTTAAAGCATGACGATTAAAACCAGCCTTTAGGCTGGTTTTTTATTGCCAAAAAAAACAATGCACCCCTTATTTACATAATTTCCAAAACCCCACCCAACCTAGCCATTTCCCCGCAAAAACCCCATTAATAGACCATTAAGACACTTAAAATAAGCGATTTATACCCAGTTTCTGGTTATTTCCAGTCATTTTTGAGCGATTTTTGGCTACTTATCAAGCCATTTTGATTATTTCCAATATTTCTATATTTGTTAAAATCCTTTTGTAGTAGGGTTTTTAGATGTTATTGTCGCTTTATTGTAA
>JAQWRQ010000007.1 GCA_029243595.1 Gammaproteobacteria bacterium
TTTTTTCTCCTTGTTATAAATTCGACATAGGCAAGGCCTATGTCATCTTAATTCTTCTGGCACTGGGAAATGAACATCTTCCAAAGTGCCATTCACTTCAATAACTTCACTTGCGCCAAAGTCGTATAAATAATTAATAACCTCTTGTACCAATACTTCGGGTGCAGATGCGCCAGCAGTAACGCCCACGGTATTTGCCCCCGCTAACCAGTTTGGTTGTATTTCATCAGCACCATCAATTAAGTAGGCATCTTTTTGTAATTTTTCAGCAATTTCCCGCAAACGATTTGAGTTGCTAGAGTTTCTAGAGCCAAGCACTAGTAATACGTCTGAATCCTGCATTAGGGTTTTAACGGCGTCTTGTCGGTTTTGTGTAGCGTAACAAATATCATCTTTTTTCGGTGATTTGATCTCAGGAAATTTATTTTTAAGTGCATCAACAATTTGCTGTGTATCGTCTACCGATAAAGTAGTTTGCGTTGTGTAAGATAGGTTTTCGTTAGTCAGATCCAGTTCGTTGACATCAGCCACTGTTTCAATTAACTCAACACTCGTACCTTCACTTGACTGGCCTAAAGTACCTTCAACCTCAGGATGGCCTTCATGGCCAATAAGAATGACTTTATGATTTTGCTTTTGTTTACGCGCCACCTCTTTATGCACTTTGGTCACCAGTGGGCAAGTGGCATCGTAGACCGTCGCACTGATTTCATTAGCTTGCTGTCGTACTGTTTGGGAAACGCCATGAGCGCTAAAAATCACCACTTCACCCTTAGGTACTTCGGATATTTCCTTTACAAAAATAGCGCCCTTTGATTTGAGATCACTCACTACAAATTTATTATGCACCACTTCATTGCGCACATAGATAGGCGCGCCATGTCGATCAATAGCACGCTCTACAATTTCAATAGCGCGATCAACGCCGGCACAAAATCCACGCGGATTAGCCAACAAAACTTTCATTAGTTTTTCTCAAGTATTTCTACTTGGAACGACACATCACACCCTGCCAATGGGTGGTTAAAATTAATGGTAATGTTATCACCATCAACTTTATCAATACAGCCGACATACGAATCTCCCGTTGGGGTTTCAAACTCAACAGCAGCATCCACCTCAACCACCATGTCTTTGGGAAAATCAGAAAGACTCATCACCTGAATGGCCTCATCATAGATTGATCCAAACGCTTCTTCTGAGGTGAGTAAAAAAGTTTGTAGTTTTCCGACTGTCGCCTCTTCTATACAAGATTCCAAACAAGGGTCTAGCTGACCATCGCCAATCTCAAATTCGAAAGGGGTGTCGAGTGTTTCGTCAGCCACCGCACCGTTTGAGTGGGTGAGCTTGTACAGTAGTTTGTATTTAGCCATGCAACGCTTGTAATAACTGGTGTACTTTATTGCGCAAATCTTTGCGATGCACAATTAGATCAATAGCGCCTTTCTCAAGCAAAAACTCACTGCGCTGGAAGCCTTCAGGTAAAGTTTCGCGTACAGTTTGCTCGACCACACGAGGACCAGCAAAGCCAATCAGTGCATTTGGCTCAGCAATATGGATATCTCCCAGCATCGCAAA
>JAQWRQ010000020.1 GCA_029243595.1 Gammaproteobacteria bacterium
AGAGAAGCCTAAGTCACCTAGTACAAATAAACCAAATACTGATTCACCGTTCCAAGTCCATGCGCCTTCCATTGGGTAAATAATGCCCGTAAAAACGATCGCAAATGCGAAGAATGAGAACAATTTCATACGCTCAGCAACCGCACCAGATACAATTGACATTGCTGTTGCAACGAAAACTACCTGAAAGTAGAAATCAGAAGTTGCAGCATAAGTTGCATCTTTGGCAACCACTTCAATACCTTCCAACATAATACCACCGCCATACATCAAGTCATAACCATAGATCATGTACATTGTGCAAGCAATCGCAAATAAGCCGATATTCTTAGTTAGAATCTCTGCTGTATTTTTACTTCTAACAAGGCCTGCTTCTAACATTGAGAAGCCTGCTGCCATCCACATTACCAAAGCACCCATTACTAGAAAGTAAAAGGTGTCTATGGCAAATTGTAATTCAATAATTGTATTTTCCATACGTCCTCCTTATAACGCTACTGAGCCAGTCTCACCCGTACGGATTCGAACTACCTCGTCTAAACTTGAAACAAAAATCTTGCCATCGCCGATCTTGCCTTCGTCAGACTTAGCTGATGAACTGATTGCTGCAATCACGCCATCTACTTGATCAGCTGCAATTGCAATCTCTAATTTTACTTTAGGTAAAAAATCTACTGTGTATTCTGCACCACGATAAAGTTCTGTATGGCCTTTTTGACGACCAAAACCTTTTACCTCTGTTGCCGTAATTCCTGAAACACCAATTTCAGAAAGGGCTTCTCTTACATCATCAAGCTTAAAGGGCTTAATAATTGCTGTTACCATTTTCATGTAACTCTCCTTATATTTAAAAACAAAAAAAAGCCAACAGTTGTTTTTGTATAAAGAAATACAAAAACAACTGTTGGCTCCTATACCAATTGCCATAACCCCCTCTTTGAGATTGGCAAAAAAAAACGCTTATTTAAACTTCTTACTAAAAAAAAGCTCAAATAAACGTCAATGTTCTTTGTCAGTTTCCCGTCTTTAGGAACTAACTAAGGTCAAATTATATCCAAATAATTTCAATATGCAAGTTCTTTTTAAAATTATTTGTAGATTTTATCAAAATTAGCTAAAAATTCTTCTGTTGATAAGTAATGATTACCATCACAAGAAAAGCTCAAGCCTACCATGCCATTCATAATATTTAAACTACCGGATTTCAAATACAAATTCTCATCCATAAAGCGCATTTTTTTAAAATGATCTAACACTTGATTGATTTGCTCGGGAGATACTTTTGCCGATTCTGGATAGGATTTTTTTGGATATAAAAGACAAATATTAGGGTTAATAATTTCATCTAATACATGAATACGGTAATTATATGGATCATCGTAAGTCCATACCGTCGCCCTTGAAGAAGAGTAATGCAATTTGAGATGGAAAACACCCAATCCACACAACAGCTCTTTGGCAATATTATGCACTGTATCAATCGACTGATCCATAGCGGATTGCACTCGATTCTGATTAAATAAATTCGATCGAATTTCAGGGTCGCCCTTAATCTGACGAAAATCATCACTTCCAATTTTTTGCTCAAGTAGTGGCAATTTATTCAACTCTAAATCAAACACTAGCATGCCAATTAACACATCACTATAATAAATAGCGTGAACCGCACTAATACAAGGCCTTAAGGTGGCGCCTGATATGTATGCATCTGATAGATAAAATGGATGGTCAATATCAACTTTATTAAAAAACGGTCTGTCCGATAAGTCCTGCCCTTGAAAATCACTTAATATTTGAGTTTTATTAACATTAGAACTAATCTGCACACCAGAACGATCAAGTACATAAGTCAAATTTGCATATAAGCATTTTTTCATGTGTGCATGTAATAATTCATCAAGATCATTTAAACTGCTTGTACTTCCCATACAGTCAGCGCACTGTGTAGCAAGCTGACTAAAACCACCTTGTAATTCATAGCTCAAAAAATCTTTTTGCTTGTTAATTAATTCTGAAATTTGCATTTTTTCCTCTTAAGTATTTTTTTATAAAATCCAATAAAAAAGCCTAATAACAAACCACTTTTTAAAAATGAATTTGTTATTAGGCTTCTATACCAAAAACCGCCCAACTTTAGGCTGTCTTGGACCATTGTAAACTATTTTTTGTTATTTGTCATTTAATCAGTGTTAGATAATTGGCTTCGCTCAATATTTTAATACCAAATTTTTCAGCACTTTCAATTTTCTTCTGCCCAACTTTTTCTCCAACAACCAAATAATCAGTCTTAGCACTTATACTGCTGACTACTTGTATGCCAATAGATTTAGCCTGCTTTTTCATAGCCTCTCTTGAACCACTCATCTTGCCCGTAAAAATAATTTTCTTGCCGCTAAGTCTATGGCTAAATTCTGCTAAATCTTTTTGCAAAAGTGTTGATTCTAAATTAAAGCGATATTGACTAAGCAAATCAAATTCTGATTTAATCGAGCCTAGCCCATTAACAATCATTTGAGCTGTTAGTTCTGCAAAACCATCAATGGCTGATATCTGTTCTAGATTTAAATCAAAAATAGTGTTAATTGTATAGGATTTAAGTAAGTTTTCACCATTCCCCATACCTAACCTAACTACACCAAAAGCCGCCAAAAAACGCCAATCTTCAATCTGTTCGTTAGTTGAACGTTGAAGCTGATTAACCAAATTAGCGCTGGTTTTATCGCCGAATCCCATTGCACTCAAATCATCAACAGTTAATGCGTAAATTTGCGAAATCCTACGTATACCATGTTCATAAAGTTTTTCAATCGTAGCAATACCAAATCCATCATTATTGGCTAATATCTTGAAAAAATATTCCATTTTTCCAATGACTTGCGCAGGGCACAAATCATGATTAACACACATCAAGAAATCAGATTCCCATTCTAGAGTTTCGCCACAGCTTGGGCATGATGTTGGTACGTCAACAGGTGCCGACTTTAAAACTTTATTAATCTTAGGGATGACCAACCCTGAACGTGTGAGCTCAATCACACTGCCCGCACCTAGACCTTGAGCTTTGACCAATCCGTAATGATGCCCTGTTGCTCGTACAATCGTTGCACCACTCAACAGTGTTGGCTCTAACTCTGCCACAGGTGTAATCTTGCCTGTACGCCCCACTTGAGGTGTGACACTTAATACGGTTACTTGCGCTTTGTCTTTGTTTTCTTTAAAAGCAATTTGCCAGCGATGGAATTTCCGATTGGCGCCCATTTGTGCTTTTAAATCCTCATTGGTGGCTTCAAAAACCACACCATCCACATCAAAATCAACTGTATCAAGCATGTCATTC
>JAQWRQ010000054.1 GCA_029243595.1 Gammaproteobacteria bacterium
GGTGACTATTGTGCTGGACCAAACCACGTATTGCCAACCTCAGGTACAGCGCGTTTTTCATCACCACTTGGTGTGTATGATTTTCAGAAAAAATCTAGCTTGATTATGGTTTCTGATGAAGGCGCTAATGTACTAGGCAAGGTTGCTGCAACCCTCGCCGATGGAGAAGGCTTACAAGCCCATGCTCAATCTGCTAGATATCGCCTTAAAGATTAAAAAGGGAATTTATTTCCACCACCCATACCGGGTAATTTCATTTTAGATAGATCAGGCATACCTGCTGGCGCTTGACCACCCTCTTGCATTTGACTCATTTGTGCCATCATTTTTTTCATCTTACCGCCACCCATTTTTTTCATTTGCTTTTGCATTTTTTCAAACTGCTTAAGTAACTTATTTACTGCTTGAGGGCTGGTGCCAGAGCCTCTAGCAATACGGTTTTTACGTGAGCCTTTGATGAGCTTAATATGTGAGCGCTCTTTAGGTGTCATTGAATTAATGATCGCTACCATTTGCGTAGTTTGTGCGCCACCCATCACTTGATTTTTTACACTATCTGGAATTTGCCCCATACCTGGCAGCTTGTCCATTAACGCCTCCATACCACCCATTTGCTCCATTTGTAAAAGTTGGTCGCGCATATCTTCCAAGTCAAACTGACCTTTGGCCATTTTCTTGGCAGATTTTTCTGCCTTTTTATGATCAACCTTACGAGATATCTCTTCTACCAGTGAGAGCACATCACCCATACCCAATAAACGAGATACCACACGATCAGGGTGGAACGGCTCAAGCGCGTCAATCTTTTCACCAACACCTAAAAACTTAATCGGCTTGCCGGTAATATGACGAACAGAAAGTGCCGCACCACCTCGTGCATCACCATCAGTTTTAGTTAAGATAACACCGGTTAATGGCAATGCATCGGCAAAGGCTTTGGCTGTATGGGCAGCGTCTTGACCGGTCATTGAATCAACCACAAACAAGGTTTCAATTGGGTTAACCTTCTTTTGTAGGGCTTTAATCTCGCCCATCATTTCTTCGTCTACATGCAAGCGACCAGCGGTATCCACCAATAACACATCAAAGAATTGTTTTTGCGCATGTTTCTTAGCGCTAGCGACGATTTTTTCTGGCTTATCATTAATCGTTGATGGGTAAAAATCTACCCCAACTTGACCAGCCAATACTTCTAGCTGTTTAATCGCTGCGGGGCGATAAACATCGGCACTTACTACTAATACTTTTTTGTTTTCACGCTCTTTTAAATAACGCGCTAATTTAGCAATCGAGGTGGTTTTACCTGCACCTTGCAAACCCGCCACCATTACTACAGCTGGTGGCTGTGTTTTTAAATCAAGTGATTCGTTCTCACCACCGATAATATCAGTAAGCTCGGTTTCAACTAGCTTAATAAAGGCTTGAGATGGGTTTAAACCCTCGTTTACTTTAAGCCCTAAAGCCTTAGTTTGAACCTGATCCAGGAATACTTTAATAACGTCAAGTGCAACATCAGCCTCTAATAACGCACGGCGCACTTCACGAATAGCCTCTTTAATATTGGACTCTGACAGCTTATGCTTACCTTGTAAAACTTTAAAACTATTGGAGAGACGATCAGTTAAATTATCAAACATTTTTTAAATAAATATGACTAAAGTATCGTATTATAGTGTTTTTGTATTAATCATAGTTACCGATGCTTTTATCTTATCTCTCTATTGTTGCTTATTTAGCCGCAGCATTACTACTAGCGCGTTATTTCACCAAAGATGAAATCCAGCATCGGCACCAACAAACCACTTCACTGCTAATCAGTTTGGCGATTATCGCTCAAGCACTTAACTTTACAGAGTTTTGGACTAATGAGGGCGTTGTGTTTGGCTTGGCCAACAGTGCCTCATTTGTCGCATGGTTAATTGCGATTTTGCTGTTCTTATCATCCATCTCAAAACCTGTTCACGCATTAGGCATTATTGTTTATCCATTGGCAGCAGTTACTTTGATTTTTAGTATTATCTTTCCAGATGCAACTGGCAAAGAGGCGACTCATATGAGCCTTGATTTGGCTTCGCATGTGTTTTTATCGATTACCGCCTACGCCCTACTCGCACTAGCTGTATGTCAATCAGTGCTTTTAAAAATACAAGAGCAACACTTGCATGCACGCAAAATTAATGGCTTTATCAACAAACTACCGCCTTTACAAACCATGGAAAGACTGCTGTTTCAAAGTCTCAGAATTGGCTTTTATTTACTAACCTTGTCGCTCATTACTGGCTTCATGTTTATTGAAGATTTCTTTGCTCAGCATCTAATTCACAAAACAGTGCTTTCATTAGTTGCCTGGCTGATTTTTGCAACATTGATCTTTGGCAGAAGGTTGTTTGGCTGGCGTGGCAAGCAAGCTATTACAGCGACACAAGTCGGCTTTGCTATTTTAGTGTTGGCTTACTTTGGCTCTAAGTTTGTATTAGAGCGCTTACTGTCTTAGTCTAGATGAAGCACTGCTAAGAAGGCTTCCTGAGGTATATCCACTCGTCCCACACTACGCATGCGTTTTTTACCTTTTTTCTGCTTATCAAGCAATTTACGCTTACGTGAGACATCACCACCATAACACTTAGCAGTTACATTCTTTCTCAGTGCTTTTACATTAGCGCGGGAAATAATCTTAACGCCAATACAAGCTTGAATC